>JBGOTY010000012.1:0-21717 GCA_041476745.1 Verrucomicrobiia bacterium
GAAGAAATCAAAGACGGCAAATTCACCCCGGTGAAGATTGTGGGGATGTGAGCATTCACGATCGATCGTCGTCGACTTTGCATCACAGCGGAGCGGATTGGTGCTAAGGATGTTATTCTCGACGAGAGATTATGCAATTTCAGATAGGGCCACCTCCTGACTCGCCTGAGTTTATACCAGATGATGAATGGCACGCGCTGCGAGAATCCAGTCCATGGCGTACACAGTTACTCGCTCTGCCTTTTGGTTTGGTAGCAACTTTCTGTGTAACAGCCCTTTGGTTTCTACTCACACCCTTGACCGTTGACTCATTCTTCTCACTGTTCGATTCCCTGGGACCTCCGCTCATCTCCATCCTCCTGATGGTCATTGTTCACGAGTTGATCCATGCGACATCCCATCCACACTTTGGTGCGTCCGATCAGACGGTGGTGGGCTTTTGGCCGTCACGCATGATTTTCTACGCGCATTATGCTGGCGAACGCACACGCAATCGTTTCATTGCCTGTCTTCTCATGCCAACAGTGATCATTTCGTTAGTTCCATTGGCTCTGTCAGCAATTACGGGCCTCGTGTCAGGCTTGATGGCGTGGATTTCCATTTGCAATGTGTTCTGCGCGTGCATGGACCTCTGTGGAGCAATATTGTTGGCGTTCCAGGTGCCGAGACAGGCAATCGTTCGGAACCAAGGATGGCGCACGTATTGGAGGAAGAGCTAACATATTCTCCGTTGTGCGCCGGTTTCCCGACTGCGCACTGTGATTGACCACACGCCCCCGCGTCGTTAGAGTCTCGCCGATATGTCGGGCAGTGAGATTTTCCTGCAACAACTGATCATCGGATTGTCCAACGGGATGATCATCGCCCTCATCGCCCTGGGCTACACGATGGTCTACGGCATCATCGAACTCATCAACTTCGCCCACGGCGATCTTTTCATGCTCGGCAGTTTCGCCGCGCTCACCTTGGTGGGACTTCTCGGTCTCGATCATATCGCAGCCGGCGCGCCGGGGATGTGGCTCGGTCTGTTCCTAATGTTGCTCATCGTGCCGCTCTTCTGCGGTGGGCTAAACTGGCTCGCGGATCGTTTTGCCTACCGCCATCTTCGTGAATCCACGAAACTGGCCCCACTTGTCTCGGCGATTGGACTCTCGTTTGTGTTCATGAACATCGGCCTGCTTTGGGGTGGCGTGCCGATGCATGTTTTCGGGTTGGGACACTCCGCCGCCTCACCAAAGGATTTTCCCGCTCTCGTCTCGAACACCAACCTGCTTGGCCAAAGCGTCGTCGAATTCACCGAGAAAGATCTCATGGTTTTCGTAGTGACGCTGCCATTGATGGTCTTGCTGACGTGGTTCGTGAAGGGCACGCGGGCGGGCAAGGCCATGCGCGCGGTGGCGCAGGACCGGCTGGCCGCGCGATTGATGGGCATTCCCGTGGACCGCGTCATCGGGCAAACGTTCCTCATCGGTGGCGCGCTTGCCGGCGTCGCCAGCGTGGTGTCATCGGTCTATAACAACACGATCTACTTCCAGATGGGCTATCGAGCGGGCATGGACGCGTTTACCGCTGCCGTTTTCGGCGGCATCGGCAGCCTGCCGGGCGCGGTGCTGGGAGGATTGGTCATCGGCCTCGCGCGGGCCCTATGCGATCAGTACCTGGAGACGCGCTGGACGAACGTGCTGGTCTTCACCGTCCTGATTCTCGTGCTCGTGTTTCGTCCACAAGGCTTGTTGGGTGCCCGCGCCAAGGAGAAAGTCTGATGGCCGCGCCGCGTCGCATCCTTTTCCACTGGTCATTTCTCGTCGTGGCGGCGCTGATTCCGCTCATCGAGCTGCTATTACCGGGGCATCCGCATATCGGCGACCTTCTCCGTCCTATCTTCATCATGGCGATGCTCGGGCTCGGCTTGAACATTCTCACTGGCTTCACGGGCCAACTGAATCTCGGCGTCGCCGCATTCATGGCCGTCGGCGCTTACAGCTACGCCATTCTGACGTGTGATATTTATCCCTTCCGACTCGGCTTCTGGTCGGCGACGGCGTTGACGGTGCTTGTGGGTTTGACGGTGGGGCTCTTCCTCGGTCTGCCAACGATCCGTCTCCGCGGCGACTATCTGGCTATCGTGACTCTGGGCTTCGGAGAAATTGTCGAGGATGTCCTGAAGAACCTCGACTCCATCACCAAGGGCACGCAAGGCATCAATCCCCTGCCCGCGCCATCCTGGTTCGGCTACCACTTCCGCGCCGAGACCTACCAACCCTGGTACTACCTGTTTCTCGGCTTTCTGGCGGTGCTCGTGCTCCTGAACCGCAACCTTCAACGCTCGCGGGTCGGTCGCGCTTGGATTTCCATTCGCGAAGACGAACTTGCCTCCTCCTGCATGGGCGTCAACCCAATGAAAATGAAGCTGCTCGCGTTCGCCCTCGGCGCGGCGCAATGCAGCCTGGCGGGCGCGTTGTGGGCCAGCTATCTCGGATCCAGCGGCGAACCGGGCAATTACGACTTCCAGGTGTCGATCATCGCATTGTGCATCGTGATCGTGGGCGGCATGGGCAACGTCGGCGGCGTGCTCCTCGGCGCCCTCGTGATCATGGGCTTCAATTCCATCGTGCTGGAAACCGTGACGAATTTCCTGAAGGCGCACCAACTCATCAGCAGTTCAAACGTGTTCACCGCGCCGGGTAACTGGAAGTACATGCTCTATGGGCTGGCCCTCATCCTGATGATGCGCTTTCGGCCCGAAGGCCTCCTGCCGTCCCGGCAGTTCAAAGCCGAGGTTCATCCCGGCGAACCCCATTCTCCTCCAACCGCATGAATATTCTCGATATCTCCGATCTTACCGTGCGTTTTGGCGGCCTCACCGCCGTCAATTCCGTGTCGCTCGATATTCCCCCGAAAGAAATCGTTTCGGTCATCGGTCCCAACGGCGCAGGCAAGACCACACTCTTCAACGCGATCACGGGAATCTACGATCCCACCAGCGGCCGCATTTGCTTCAACGGCGAAGAAGCGCGCCGCCCGTTCCGTTGGACGACCGCGCTGGCACTGGCCCTCGTCGGCTTGGTTGCGGGTCTCAGTCTGGTGCTGATCGTGAATATCGAACCGCTTTGGGAGACGGCCATCACCTCGAATTACACGTATCAGCAAATATTTCTCTGGTCGAATGCTGCACACGCGGCCTCCAGTTATTTCCGCGAAGAAACGGGCCGAAGGCTTGCGATTCCCTTTCTGATCGGCGGCCTGGTCGGACTGGCCGGCGCCTTTGCGATCTGGCAACGGTCGCGACGCGCTCCCGAAGTGGCCGCGCGCGCCGGCATTGCGCGGACGTTCCAGAATATCCGCCTCTTCAACCAAATGACCGTCCTCGACAACGTGTTGCTGGGGATGGACAGCCAATTGCGCACCCGCGTTTGGCATGCGGCGCTGCGTCTGCCGTTATACTGGCGTGAGCGAGACAAATCCGTGTGGCGGGCGATGGACATCCTGCGCTTCGTCGGTCTGGATCGAGAAGCACACCAATTGGCGGAGAACCTTTCCTACGGCCACCAGCGACGCCTCGAAATCGCCCGCGCGCTGGCCATGCAGCCGCGCCTTCTGCTGCTCGACGAGCCTGCGGCGGGCATGAACCCCGCCGAGGCGCAGGAGTTGATGAAACTGATCCATGACATTCGCGATCGCGGGATCACGGTGTTGCTGATTGAGCACCACATGCAAGTCGTGATGGGGATTTCCGACCGCATCGCCGTTCTCGACCACGGGGAAAAAATCGCGTCGGGAACCCCGCAGGAAGTGCGGAATAATCCGCGCGTCGTTGAGGCCTATCTCGGCAAGACCCATGAAGACTCTTCTCCAACTTGAGAACGTACACGCTGGTTATGGCCCGATTGAGGTCCTGAAGGGCCTCAATCTCGCGGTCGGCGAGGGCGAGATCGTGGCGGTGCTCGGGGCCAATGGTGCTGGCAAATCGACCACGCTCATGACGATCAGTGGCATCAACCAATGTCGCCAGGGACGTATCCTGTTCAATGGCGCGCCGATCCAGAACCAACCGCCGCATGAGATTGTCCGGTATGGGATTTCGCAGGCCCCGGAAGGGCGTCGCATTTTCCCACGGCTGACGGTGCGGGAAAACCTGGAAATGGGCGCATTCCAGCGTGTCGATGACGAGGCTTTGCGCGCTGACCTGGAGCGAGTGTTCGCGACGTTTCCAATTTTAAAAGAGCGGCAAACACAACTCGGGGGCACGCTCAGTGGCGGCGAGCAGCAGATGCTGGCGATTTCACGCGCGTTGATGGCGCGGCCAAAACTGCTGCTGCTGGACGAGCCGTCGCTCGGCCTCGCGCCGATGATCGTGACAAGAATCTTCAACATCATCCGCGAGATCAATCGCCAGGGAACGACGATTCTGCTGGTCGAGCAGAACGCGAACATGGCGCTACATGTCGCACAGCGCGGTTATGTGCTGGAGACGGGAAAAATTGTGTTGGAAGATACGGCAGAACATCTGATAAAGAATGAACAAGTGAAGAAATCATATTTGGGGGGCTGAGGCGGGAATGAGCAAACCAACCGTGGCGATCATCGGTGCGTCGGCGGACCAGAGCAAATTCAGCAACAAATCCATCCACGCGCATCTGCGGGCCGGCTATGACGTTTATCCTGTCAACCCGAAGGAGGAGACGATCGAGGGTTTGAAATGCTACAAGTCCGTTGCCGAAATCCCCGTGGCGCTCGACCGCATCAGCCTGTACCTGCCTCCCGCTGTTGGCGTGAAGGTCCTCGACGACATTGCCAAAAACGGCTGCCAGGAACTGTGGGTGAATCCCGGCGCCGACAGCCCCGAACTCATCCAGAAAGCCCAGACCCTCGGCCTCAACCCCATCGTCGCCTGCTCGTTCACCGATGCGTTGGCGCATCACACCTAACCAATCGCGGAGATCACCATGACAATACGAACCGAACTTTCCATCGTCCTGCCAAATCGTCCGGGCACACTTGGCGAGGTCACCAATGCGCTGGCTCGGGCGAAAGTGAACGTGCTCGCCATCGATGCGTCCGGCGGCTTCGAGTACAACATCGTCCGCATCGTGCCGGATAAGGCGGCCAAAGCCCGTGCCGTTCTGCGCCGTAAAGGTCTCGACGTCGGTGAGACCAAGGTGCTCTGCATATCAGCCCAGGATAAACCCGGCGCGCTGGCGCATATCGCCGACGCGCTCGGCGGTGCGAAAGTGAACATCGATTACCTCTACGCCACGGCGGGCCGTCCGCAGTCAGAAGCGCTGATCATCGCGCATGTTTCCGATGCGCGCAAAGCCATCAAAGCCTTGCGCTAGTCGGCTGTGTTGAGCAATCGCCTCGCGCCGGCGAACACGGCGTCGAACATCGGTTCGGTCAACTTGCCGGTGTTCGTGTTTTGGCGGCTTGGATGATAGGAAGCGAGAAGCGCGGGCCGATTGTCGCCGAGCTGATAGATCGTGTTATGCGCGAACTGCGGCAGCGGCTTCGGCAACGCCACGCCCAGTCGGCGCAGTCCCTTCAGATAGTTGTCGAACGCAATCTTCCCAAGCACGATCACTACGCGCACGCCTTCCAGACGACTCAACTCCTCATCGAGGTAAACGCTGCAGTTTTCAATCTCTTGCGGCAACGGTTTGTTCTCCGGCGGCGCGCAGTGGCAGACCGCCGTGATGTAGGAGCCAATCAGCTTCAGGCCGTCATCGCGACGCTGCCAGCTCCGTTGGTTGGCAAATCCGGCCTTGTGGAGCGCGCGGAACAGCCACCGCCCGGAAGAGTCGCCTGTAAACATACGCCCCGTGCGATTCGCCCCGTGCGCGGCGGGGGCCAGACCAATGATCAGCAGCCGCGCGCGCGGGTCGCCCAGGCTCGGCAAGGGCTTCGCCCAATAGTCCCAGTCGCGGAACTCGCGCTTCTTCTCGCGACCGATTCGCTCCCGATACGGCACGAGGCGCGGGCAAAGTTGGCAGCGAACGATCCGCTGATTCAACTTGTCGTGCCAGTCCATGGTGGTTCAGACCGCTGGTTCAGGCCTTGTGCGCGATCCATTCATCGCGAAATTGCTGGATGCGTTGTTGTGATTCAAAAAGTCGTTGAAAGCTGACGCGCCCCGACTCAACGGCCTTCGTCAACGCCTCGTTCGCCGCAAGCGCTTTTTCAGCCGTGTGGCAGACGAGCATCATGTCCGCGCCAGCTTGAAACGCCTCGACCACCGCGTCCTCGAACGAACCTATTTCCGAGATCGCACCCATCTCCATGTCGTCCGTCATGACGAGTCCGGTGAAACCGAGTTCTTTCCGCAGCAAGTTCGTGATGATTGTCGGCGAAAGCGAAGCCGGGCGCGGCTTCTCCCCATCGAAAGCGGGATAATGCCCGTGCCCGACCATGATGGCGGTGAGCCGACGCATGAACCGGGCATACGGCACGATGTCCTCGGCCAGCATGGTTTCACGCGTGCGTAAGATGGTCGGCAATTTCTCATGGGAATCGAGCGTCGCGCCGCCGAGACCCGGGAAATGCTTGGGACACGCGGCGACGCCTTCGCGTTCCAGTCCTTCCAGGAACGCGCCCGCCCAGCGAATCACTTCGTCGGCAGTCCTGCCCCAGCAACGTTCCCGTAGCGCGTTGTCCGTGTTTGCGTCGAACAGTTCGAGATCAAAAACGGGCGCGAAATCGATGTCGATGCAGAACTGATGCAACCAGCGACCGGTGGTGCGTCCAAAATCCTCGGCCTGCTCGACGTTGCCTTGTTTCTTCACGTCGGCAATCGTCGGCGTTTCCCCGATGATGTTGCGCAGGCGATTGACGCGGTTGTGTTCCTGGTCGATGGCCACGAGTGGACGGTAGGAAAACTCCGTGCGCAGCACCCGACCGAGCGCGCGCAGTTCGGTGGCGGTGTCGACATTGCGTGCAAACAGGACGACACCGCCGGGCTGCAGCGTGTTCAGCAGACGGCGCGTGTCGGCGGTCAACTGCGCGCCCGTGAACCCGATGAACAGGTGCTGCCCGACATGTGTGTGCTGCAAAGACGCCATGTGAATGTTTGACTCAGGCGCGGCGACTTGTTCCGCGCCGCAATCACTTGTATCATTTGCGCAGGTAGATGGTCAAACGTCCCGCAGGAGGCGCTATGAAAACATTCAAGGAACTCACCGTTGTCACACCCAACAAGCCCGGTAAGCTGGCACAGGCGCTGGGGGAAGTGTCGAAGGCAAATATCAACCTCATCGCCATCGATTCGTCTTCCGGTTACGATCTCAACATGGTGCGCCTGGTGGCTAATGATCCGTCGAAAGCGCGACGGACACTGGAGAAGCTCGGTTACAATGTCACCGAAACCACCGTGCTCGGCGTGACCATTGCGGACAAACCGGGCCAACTCGCGCGCATCGCGGCGATTTTCTCGAAGTCCCGCGTCAACATCGACTACATGTACGCGTCAGCCGTGGCCTACGACCAGCAGGCCATGGTGATTGTCCACGTCACGGATGTGGACGCAGCGGAGAAAGCCTTGCGGAAGGCAAAGATCAACTAAGTACGGTAGGCGTTGTCAGACGGAACATTCTCATCGTCGGCCTAATCACGACCGAACTTGATTGTTGGCGCGGGATGATCCTGGCAGGCAGCGTTGGTCGGAACGTCGGTGGCGGTGTCGCTTGGTTTGACGTAGCCGTTTTGGATTAGCCAGGCTTCCACTTCCTCACCGCTCACGTCGGGGAGAATCTGGCCGTCGATTTCAAGCGTCGGTTGCAGGGGCTGACCGCTCCGGGCCACCATCTCCTGGTAATACTCGGCATTGTTAATGACGTCGCGGTCGTCAAACGGAAGGTTGTATTTCCTCAAGACGGCGCGCACACCATTGCTCCATCCGCAACTCGGTTTCAACCACGCAGTAATTTTCGGTTTGCTCATAAGTTTCTCACATCGGCACGCTATTCTATGCATGAAGACCGGGCAGAATGCAAGCGACCCGCGTGCGCGGCTTGCTTTATCTGGCTTCCACGGCCCGTGGGTGTGGCACCTAAGCTGCTCATTACGTGGAGGATGACTTTACTCAGTGAGGTTCAAATTCTACTGGAGCGCACCTATGGCACAACGGGTGTCAACTTCGAGGATTTCCTGGTTAGCGAACAGCGCAGCCATACGCTATCGGAGATGGCGGGTCCCAGTGCCGCGCAGATTTCGGACTTGGGACGCGTTTTCCTGCGAATTGTGGAGGGCAAGCTGCGCTTGGGAATCCACTATGATTCCAGTGTGCTGGACGCGTTGGAGAAGAACAACCCAGCCTGCGGGTTGAATGACGAGAACGTCCTGCCGTTCATGGTATTTCTCGAAGAACTCGACCATGCCGTTCACGCCGCGCTAAAGTTTCGCGAGGGCGTGCGGAACATCCATAGCGAAGGCTTCGTGCGCGACCTCGAACTGCAAGCGAAGGTTGATACGTACCTCATTCTCCAGAAGTACTGCGCGTTTTTGAACAAGCCGCAGCGGCTGACGGACGCGGACCGGCGCTGGTTGAAGGCTTGTGTCTTCGACCGGGAATGCTCGGCCTTTGAAGAGCCGCTGCTGGCCGAACGTTATCATGAGACGAATCGGCTGGCGCGACGCTACGTGCGCCACCTCGACCGCCTCTCGCGCTGTCGCCGCACGACGGAAATCCGCCGTTTCCGCAAGTTTTCCTACGGCCAGAAACGCGATCGCGTCGCGGTTGTCTGTGCCCGCTAGGGCCAGGCTGCGCCATCCCTGGGTCAGGTCCCGGAAGAAACTTCTGGTATTCTGTGGCGCGTTTTATTAACACCGTAGCTGCATCCATGAACATTTTGCTGCGGCTCTTTACGTCCTCACTCGGGAAGAAGTTCCTGATGGCCATCACGGGCGCCGGACTTTTGCTTTTTGTGATTGGTCATTTGGTTGGAAACCTGCAGATCTTCCTCGGCCCGGAATCGATCAATCGCTACGGTCACTTCCTCCAAACGACACCGGAGATCCTCTGGCCGTCACGTATCGGCTTGCTGGCGTTCGTGATTATCCACATCTGGACCTCGATCTCGCTGACCCTCGAAAATCGCGCGGCGCGCGCCACTGGTTATGAAGTGAAGGAACTGGTGGCGGCCAGCACGGCTTCGCGAACCATGATCTGGAGCGGCCTGGTCATTTTCGCGTTTGTGTGCTTTCACCTGGCGCACTACACCTTGCTGGTGGTTTACCCGGAGTTTCGTGACCTGCAGGACGCCCAGGGCCGGCATGACATTTATCGAATGATGGTTTTCGGCTTCTCGAACCGCTGGGTTTCAGGGTTCTATGTCTTGAGCATCGGCTTGCTCTGCATCCATCTCAGTCACGGCACCAGCGCGATGTTCCAGTCACTCGGACTGAAAAACACGCTGTATGCAGGCGTGATCGACCGCCTGGCGAAGGTTATGGCGATCTTGATTTTTCTCGGTTACATCTCGATTCCGGTCGCGGTGCTGGCCGGAGTGGTGAAATAACATGAAACTCGACGCCAGAATTCCTTCAGGACCGCTCCCGCAGAAGTGGGACAAGCACAAGGCCAGCATCAAGCTGGTCAATCCATCCAACAAACGGAAGTATGAGATCATTGTCGTCGGGACGGGGCTGGCCGGGGCTTCGGCGGCGGCCTCGCTCGCCGAGCTTGGCTACAGCGTCAAATCGTTTTGCATTCAGGACAGCCCGCGGCGCGCGCATAGCGTCGCGGCACAAGGCGGCATCAACGCGGCGAAGAATTACCAGAATGACGGCGACAGCGTCTTTCGCCTCTTTTACGATACGATCAAAGGTGGCGACTTCCGCTCGCGTGAAGCCAACGTCCACCGCCTCGCGGAAGTCAGCGTCAATATCATCGACCAGTGCGTTGCGCAAGGTGTGCCGTTTGCCCGTGAGTATGGCGGCTCTTTGGCGAACCGCTCATTTGGCGGCGCCCAAGTCTCGCGGACGTTCTATGCGCGCGGCCAAACGGGCCAACAACTTCTTCTCGGGGCCTATCAAGCACTGATGCGGCAGGCCGGGCTCGGGCAGATCAAGCTGTTCCCCCGCTCTGAGATGCTGGAGTTGGTCGTGGTCAACGGTCACGCCAAGGGCATCGTGGTGCGGGACATGGTCACGGGCAAGGTTTCCTCGCACTCCGCCGACGCGGTTGTGCTGGCCACCGGCGGCTACTGCAATGCCTATTACCTTTCGACCTACGGTCGCGGCTCCAACGCCACGGCGATCTGGCGCGCCTACAAGAAGGGCGCCACCTTCGCCAACCCGTGTTTCACGCAGATTCATCCAACTTGTATCCCGGTAACCGGCGATTATCAGTCGAAGCTCACCTTGATGAGCGAGTCGTTGCGTAACGACGGGCGCGTCTGGGTGCCGAAGCAGAAGGGCGACAAGCGTCCCCCGGGTGAGATTCCCGAAAGCGAACGCGATTATTATCTGGAGCGGAAATACCCCAGCTACGGCAACCTGGCTCCCCGTGACATTTCCTCGCGCGCGGCCAAACAGGTCTGCGACGAAGGCCGCGGGGTCGGCGAAAGCGGCCTTGGCGTCTATCTCGATTTCGCCGACGCGATCCAGCGCCTCGGTATCGACAAGATCCGCGAGCGCTACGGCAATCTGTTCGACATGTACCACGAGATCACCCACGAGGACGCTTACCACTCACCGATGCGCATTTTCCCCGCGATGCACTACGCCATGGGTGGATTGTGGGTGGATTACAATTTGATGAGCAATTTGCCGGGACTTTTCGTGATTGGAGAAGCGAACTTCTCCGACCACGGCGCGAACCGACTCGGCGCCAGCGCGCTCATGCAAGGATTGGCGGACGGTTACTTCGTGCTCCCCTACACCATCGGCGATTACTTGGCCTCGCAAAAGCCCGGCTCGCGCCCGAAGGCGGACGCCTCGGAGTTCAAGCTGGCCGAGCAAGAGACAAACGAGCGGATCCAGAAACTGCTTTCGATTCGCGGCCAGAAGACCGTGACGGATTTTCACAAGGAGCTGGGCAGGATTCTGTGGACGCACTGCGGTATGGCGCGCTCCGAAAAGAGCCTGAAAGAGGCCCTGACCCTAATTCCCGCGCTACGGGATGAGTTCTGGAAAAACGTCAACGTGCCCGGCAATGGCGAAGACCTTAACCAATCGCTGGAACGCGCCGGCCGTGTGGCAGATTATCTCGAGTTGGCGGAGTTGCTCGTCTATGACGCGCTGATACGCGACGAATCGTGCGGCTGCCATTTCCGTGAAGAACACCAGACGGAAGACGGCGAGTGCCAGCGCAACGATGAACAATATGCCTACGTCGCGGCGTGGGAGTTCACGGGCGTTGGCAACACACCCACACTGAACAAGGAGCCTCTGGTTTACGAGGAAGTGCACCTGGCGCAGAGGAGCTACAAGTAATGAACGTCAAATTACGAGTGTGGCGCCAGAAGGACCCGCAAACCGCTGGCCGATTCGTTGGGTACGAAGCGAAGAACATCAATCCCAACATGTCGTTCCTCGAAATGCTCGACGTCGTCAACGAAGATCTGACGAAACGCAACGAGGAACCGATTGCCTTCGACCACGATTGCCGCGAAGGCATTTGCGGCATGTGCTCCTGTGTCATTAACGGTGAACCGCACGGCCCGGAATACAAGGTCGCCACCTGCCAAACCTATATGCGCAGCTTCCATGACGGCGAAACCATCACCGTCGAGCCATTCCGCGCGAAGGCATTTCCGCCAATCAAGGATTTGGTGGTGGATCGCAGCGCGTTCGACCGCGTCATTCAGGCGGGAGGTTTTGTTTCCGTTTCCACCGGGTCCGCACCCGACGGCAACGCGATCCTCGTGCCAAAAACGGATGCTGACCTGGCGATGGACGCCGCGGCCTGTATTGGTTGTGGCGCGTGCGTCGCCGCCTGCAAGAACGCGAGCGCGATGTTGTTCGTCGCCGCCAAGGTCTCGCATCTGAATCTCCTGCCGCAAGGCAAGCCCGAGAAAGACCGCCGCGTCCTGGCCATGGTGGCGCAGATGGATGAGGAAGGTTTTGGCGCCTGCACCGTCACCGGTTCTTGCGAAGCGGTTTGCCCGAAGGGAATCAGTCTGAACTTCATTGCCAAGATGAACCGTGATTACTTCGGTGCGATGCTCAAATCGGCAAGGTGACTTCTTAGTCGTTCGCGTGCGCGTGCCCTTGCGCCTTGAGAAGGCGTTGCTTGCGCATGACCAGCAGCATGGCGAGCCCGCCGAGGAAGCCGAACACCGCCATGGTGGGAAACCACGAAACCCATCCGTACTTGTCGAGCAACTTACCCATCAGTGGCACTGCAATCGCTGCCCCGAAATACTGAAACGAGTCAATCACACCGGACGCAAACCCAGCCATCTTGCGTCCACCAATGTCCATCGGCGCGGCCGCGCCGACAATCGAGTGGGTGGCATTGACCGCCAGCGAGATCATGATCAGGAAGAAACAACTCAAGAACACGCTCCGCATGCCAAACCCTTCAATCAGGATGACGGCCACGATAATGACAACCGTGATCATGAAATACAGCACCATGGCCACGGGGGAGCGATGCCCCTTGAAGACCTTATCGGAAATGATGCCGGACCCAAGCGAGCCGAGCACAGCCACCAGCGGCATGAGTTGCATCGTCCATTGGACTGCGGGCATCTGCCGGGTCAACCCCAACTCGTTGACGAAGTACAGCACGGCCAACTGGTCTGAGCCGTGCCGCACGGCCCCCGTGCACGCGTATGCCAACGCATAAAGCCAGACCAGCGGATGCCGGGAAATCGTCATAAAACTCTCTTTGATGGACACGCGCACGTCGGCGTTGGCGTGGTCCACCTCATCCGGATGGACGTTTACAAACCCGGCCTCCTCGGGCGTCTCCTTCGCGAAGAACGCGATCATCACCGCGGGAATCACGGCAATCATCGGCGGCACCCAGAACAGCCAGCGCCAATGCAGTGCCGGCACCGTCCAGATGAGAATCGCGAAACCGGCCAGCAGCATGGGCGCGAGTTGATTGATCGAAAACTGTCCGAGTTGGATCATGAACCCAAAGATACCCGAGAACGTCCCTCGCTCGGTGCGGCTGAACCATGCGGCGTTGATCTTGATCATCCCCGGCGCGCCGAACGCTTGAAAATAGCCGCTCACCAACCAAATCATCGAAAACGTCGTGAGCGTGCCACCGTAGGAAGCGGCGCCAAACGCGAAATTCATGCCGATCGTGCCCACCGCACCGATAAGCATCGACCGTCGTCCGCCAATGCGATCAGATAACAACCCGTTGACAAGCTGGCCGATGCCATACGCCCAGAACCAGCAACCCAGGATATGCGTGATATCCGCGTAGTTGAAATTGTATTCCTTCTGAAGATCGGGTGCCGCCCAACGGAAGTTGTAACGGCATAAGTAGTAGGCCGCATACATCAACCCCAGGCTCACCCAGTTCAAACCACGGCGAGGGCGAAAGCCTGCGGGGTACTTGGTGCGACCGGTGGGAGAAGGCGAAGTCTGTTCCATGAATTCTCTTGCGCGAAGCCCTGCCTCAAATCGTGCCGAGACGGTAAACGGACTGGCCCGGCAAAGTCAAAGAAAATTACCGCTCAGCTCGTGCGGGAGGTTTCAAATTTCAAGTGTCTTTGGAAAACGCGCAAGATTGCGCGCGCCATTCCGCTGGACCACCGCGACATCTTCGAGCCGTACGCCACCCACCCCCCAATAATACAGACCCGGTTCAACGGTCACCACGTGGCCCGCGCGCAGCTCTTCCGAGACGGTGCCGACTCGTGGTCGCTCGTGCACGTCCAACCCGAGGCCGTGGCCCGTGCCGTGGAAGAAGCCTTGCATCCGGCCGCGCACGCGGCCGGTCCGGTAGCCCCCATCGATAAACAGTTGCTGGATTGCACCGTGGACATCCCGGCCGTTCACCCCGGCCCGCAGTTTCTGGAAGGCAAGCTGTTGGGCCATGCCGACGATCGCGTACATCTCCTTCACTGCCTCGCTGGCGTGTCCGCGCACGACCGTTCGCGTGATATCTCCGCAGTAGCCGGTGTGCGTGTCGCGCGGGAAGATGTCGAGGATGATCGTCGTGTGCGCACGGAGTGGGCCGTGACCGCTTTCGTGCGGGTCGCAGCCCTGATTGCCGCAAGCGACGATCGTATGCGACGCGATGCCGCCCAGGCCGGCGATGGTCGCGTTGATGACACCCTGGACATCCTCGGCCGTCAACTTCTTCCCACGCCAGTAGAGGAATCCGCCCCGGCCGATACGACTTCGCCGTAGCACGTTCACAGCGGACTGCATCCCTTTCTCCGCCAGACGCATCGCCTCCGCCAGCCTGGCTACTTCCGCCGGCGTCTTGATTTCGCGCTCGGGGAAAAAGGGGTCGGGCTTCACGTTAAGGCGAATGCCGCGCAATTGCTTTGCGAGGCCAATCGGAAAAGACATCGGCACTTCCACGTTACGAATGCGGAAGTCACTCAGGACACGGTTAAGGATATCGCTGAAACGCGGCTGTTTAACACCCGCCAATTTCAGTTGTCTCTGATAGGCTGCAAAGGAAAGTACGCGGTCCACGTGCGCCTGTTTGCGGGCGCGGTCGATCTCCAGATCGCTCATCACTGCGTAGCTCCGGCCGCGGATCCCGAGCCAAATGAACGGGTCTGGCACGAACAGCCGCGTGGCATACAGCATATTCGCATCCCGTTCGCTATCGGCCACCATCAAGCGTGCGGTCATCCAATACCTCCGTCTCCCAATCCAATTGACGGGGCAACTTCCAGTGAAAAGTCGCTCCGTTTACCAGATTGCAATTTATAGTACGCCAGCGCCGCGACCATCGCCGCATTGTCGGTGCACAACCCTGGAAGCGCGAGCAGTAATTGGAGGCCGCGGTCCGCACAGCCATCGGCCAACGCTTTACGGAGGCGACGGTTAACGGAAACGCCTCCGGAAGCACTCACGGTCTTGACTCGCCGTTCGACAGCGGCCTGCAGGGTCTTGCCAACGAGCACATCCACGACCGCCTCCTGAAAGCTCGCGCAGACGTCCTCGACACAATGTTGTGGGTTCTTTCGCAGAAAGTAAAGTACGGCGGTCTTCAGTCCGCTGAAACTGAAGTTGTCGCTCGCATCGTGTAACATGCTCCGTGGAAATTCGATGGCGGCGGGATTTCCCTGTTCGGCACGCTTCTCGATTACCGGGCCGCCGGGGTAACCCAATCCCAACAGCTTGGCGACCTTGTCGAACGCCTCGCCGGCCGCGTCGTCAACGGTCTGCCCGAGGATTTCGTGTTCTCCAATGGCCGTTGCGTACGCGAGAATGGTGTGCCCGCCCGAAACAATGAGTGAAACCATCGGCAGCGCATCGGCAGCGGCATTCGTTAGGAGCGGCGAGTAAAGATGCGCCTCGACATGGTTGATGCCAACGAACGGTTTTCGCATGGCGAAGGCGATGCCTTTGGCGGTGTTGAGGCCGATCAACAACGACGAGGCTAGGCCGGGGCCATACGTGGCCGCGATGGCGTCGATTTGTTCGATGGATGTCCGCGATTCCGTCAAGGCTTCCTCGACCACCGCGTTGATCAATCGAAGGTGATTGCGCGAAGCGAGTTCGGGGACGACACCGCCATACGGGCGGTGCAACGCGACCTGGGAGCTGACGATGTTGGACAGTATGTCGCCGCCGTCGCGCACGACTGCGGCAGAGGTCTCGTCGCAGGAGGTCTCGACACCGAGCACGTTCACAGTTTTGCGACCGGCCAAGCCTTTAGTCCGCCGTCGCGGCGGCGGTTGTCGCGGTCGCCTTTACATTCTGTTTCGCAACTTTCGCCTGTTTGGCGAACAGTTTGACGCCCTTGATCACGTCAATGGCCCGGTCCAACTGGATGTCCGCAATGGGTGCGACCTTTTCCGTGGTCTCCGTCTGCGGCAGACTGGTGACGGCGCGTTGCTCCAGAAGCTTGCGCTCGTCCTCTTCGGAAACGGGCACCATGATGTCCGGGGTGACGCCGTGCTCGTGAATGACCTTGTGACTCGGCGTGTAGTATTTGGCCGTCGTCAAGCGCACCGCTGACCCGTCCTTGAGTTGGAGAATGCTCTGCACCGAACCTTTGCCGAAGGTGGTCTCACCCACCAGCACCGCGCGGCGCAGGTCTTGCAGCGCGCCTGCCACGATTTCACTGCCACTGGCGCTGCCGGCATTGACGAGGACCACGACGGGGTAGGTCAACCGCTTCTTGCCGCGTTCGGAACGGTAAACGACCTTTTGCGCCGGATCGCGTCCTTCGGTGGACACAATCAATTCGCCCGCCGGGATGAATTCACTGGCGATCCTCCGCGCGGATTCGAGCAAACCGCCGGGATTATTGCGTAAATCGATGATGAGCGCGTTCATCCCCTGCTCTTCAAGCTTGGCGAGCGCCTTTTCAAATTCGTTAGCGGTCGGCTCGTTGAACTGCGTGATCCGCACGTAGCCAATGCCATCCCCGAGAATCTTCGCATCCTTGACGCTATCCACCTTGATCTCGGCGCGTTCGATGGTGTAGTCCTTAATTTTCCCGCCGGGATCTTTGGCCTTGGAGCGGAACATGGTAATGGTGACCTTCGTGCCCGGGTCGCCGCGCAACTGCCGCACTGCGTCCTGCAGGCCCATCTTCTCCGTCACCTTGCCGTTGATCTTGATAATGCGGTCGCCGGGCAGCAGGCCGGCCTTGGCGCCGGGTGTGTCTTCCATCGGCGCGACGACGGTTAGAAAGCCTTCCTTGGACATGCTGATGACGATGCCGATGCCGCCAAACTTGCCTTCGGTGTCCTCCTTCATGTCCTCATACGCCTTCGGTTCCATGAACTGGCTGTGCGGGTCGAGCGAGTTGACCATTCCCTTGAGGGCGCCGTAGGTCAGGTCCTGGTACGACACGGCATTGCCGTCCACGTATTCCTTGCGGACCAACTCCATCACCTGGGTCATGAGTTCCATCTGCGCGTAGGGGTTGTCCTTTTCCTGCTTGGTGGACGCTGCGGAGTAGATCCGTGCGGCGATGGCGAGGTTGATTCCCAACACCACAACAACGAACGCGACGGTAATACGTTTCATGCTCATAAAAAGTTCTCTCAAATGTTGTCGCACACTACCGCAGAAAAAGCATTCGCTCAAATATCCGTGCGGCGAACCAGCAACATCTTTTACCATACGACCCCCGGGAGGGCGAATCAAGCGCATCCTTCAGTTGATGCGCGCGGGCGGAACGGCGACGGCGGAAGGCGAGTGGGCCTTCTCCTCATGCCCCTCGACGATCTCCACGACTTCATCATTTTGGAAAGTGATGACCTTGCGTCCGGCCGGTTCACGTCGATAACTCACCACTTGCTGTAGTTGCCCATTGCCATCATAGGATTGTGCGTAGTACGGCAGATATTTGTAGACGATGTAAAACCATTGTTCTTGCTCCCCCTCTCGCGTGCGCAGTCGCGAGGTGCGGTCCGGCTTCCCGAGGCTGGCGCGCACCTCCGCGCGGGTCATGGTGGCCGCGATTTCGTGACGCTCGATCAATTCGCGGTGCGCTCGAGCTTTCTCGCGGCGCGCCCGCAATTTGTCCACAAGCCCGACGGGCGGGGCCTCCAATGCCTGCGCGTCCACCCAACCGCGCGCGGCGCCTGTCGCTATCCGGGCTGCCACATAATGCTGGGTCTCGCCCAGCCCGACAACCTCCACTACCTCTCCCTGCGCGAGGTAGGCCAGGACGCTACGCGGGTCGCGTGAGAAGGTGATGGGGGTGCGGTACAGCGTCTTCAGGTGAACGGTGGGCTGCTTCCACTCGTCAAGGTAGATAACGTCGTCGTAGCGAACCTCCGCAGCCGGGAGCGACGCCGCCACACACAGCAAGCACAACACTGCGAACGCTGATGCCCGACATCGCATGAAACAGTCTTCGACTACTTGACCAGATCCAACGCTGCCTTGCGAAAGCCAGCCATCTGGCGGGCCGTTCGCGCTTCGAGGTAGCAGCGAAACACGGGCTCCGTACCCGAGGCCCGAAACATCGCCCAGCAACCGTCCCCAAGCAAGAATTTATATCCGTCCTTGTTGACAACGTCCCTGACCTTCTGTCCACCGAACGCATCCAGCCCATTCTTGAATCGCTGCAGCAGCTCTTCCTTCCGTTCGGGGGTCACCCGCAAATTGATACGGTCGCTGACGATTCCGCCAGCCCACCCTTGAATCTCCTTCAAAATGTTGCCGAGCGCCCTACCCTCGTACGCGACCAGTTCCGCCATCAACAAGCACGCGAGAATCCCGTCTTTCTCCGGCACGTGCCCTTTCACGCTCAGGCCACCGCTTTCCTCGCCCCCGACGATGATCGGCTCGCTTTCCATCAACGCGCCGATGTACTTGAAGCCCACCGCCGTCTCATGCACCTTGACCCCGAACTCCCGCGCCACCGCATCCACCAAATGGCTAGTCGCCACCGTGCGTACCACCGCGCCGGTCCAGTGGCGGTTCTTCACCAAATGGTAGAGCGCCAGGGCGAGGACCTGATTCGCGTTGATAAATGTGCCATCGCGATCAACGATGGCGAAACGGTCGGCGTCAGGATCGAGCCCCAATCCAAGCACCGCTTTCGATTTGGTCAGCCGCGCCAGTAGTTCGCCCAGGTTTTCTTGGATGGGCTCAGGATGACCGTTGCCGAAGAGTGGATCCGGCTTTCCGTGCAGCGCATCGACTTTCCAGCCGCTACGCGCGAGCAGTTCATCGAGATAACCGCGGCCCGTACCGAACATCAAATCAACCACCGCTTTCTTGGGGTGGTTCTTGAGCGCCGCAAAATCGATGAGTTTCCGTAGTTGGGTGAAATACCCGGGCAACGGATTAAAGATCTTTGCGGCCTTCGGCTGATGACTAACGGGCAACGGCTGATCGGCCAGTGCATTCGCCCTCCCCTCAATTGCCTTGGCCGTTTCAGGTAAGCAGGGAGCGCCGTTGGATTCATTAAATTTCAACCCGTTCCACTCGGCGGGATTATGGCTGGCGGTGATATTAATGCCGCCACTGGCCTTGTGGGCGCGAATCGAGTGCGCAATGACCGGTGTCGGCGCATCGCGGTCCGTCAGCCAGACCTCGAAGCCGTGACCAGCTGCAATCTCGGCGCAGCGAGTAGCGAAGACGCGGGACAAAAAGCGCGTGTCGTGGCCGACAATCAACAGTTTCCTGGCGTTGGGTGGAGGGTTTTCGTCCAAATGCTGCGCAATGGCGTGCGCGGCTAGCTCGACATTCTCGAACGTGAATGTGTCGCTGATGATCCCCCGCCAACCCGATGTGCCAAACTTGATGACCGACATGCTTACGGAGATTATCGTGACTGCCAGCACGCGTCTAGACGAATGCGAGCGGCAAGTGGTATCCTCGTAGGTAATAAGAGGCCATGTCACGAGAATCCGCCAATCCCACCACGCCTCCGATAGATCTTCTCTCCACGAAGGACGGTTACGATCTTTGGGCCGCGATCTACGACGAGGATGGCAATCCGCTCATCGCCATCGAAGAACCGTGGATGGATCGATTGCTCGGCGATGTTCGCGGCCTGGCGGTGGCAGACATCGGGTGCGGGACGGGACGGCACGCCGTCCGTCTCGCGTCGGCGGGAGCGACAGTCCATGCGCTGGACTTTTCCGTGGCGATGCTGGAGCGGGCGCGAACGAGGGCGCAAGGGTTGAACATCACCTTTCGCGCGCATGACTTGGCCGAACCGCTGCCTTTCGCGAACGAATCCTTCGACCGTGTCGTGTGCGGGTTGGTGATCGACCATATCGCCGACCTCGGTGGATTGTTTCGGGAGATGCGTCGTGTCTGCCGTCCCTCCGGGTTCGCCGTCATCTCGGTCATGCACCCGGCGATGATGCTGCGGGGGGTTCAGGCCCGATTCCACGATCCCGCCAGCGGACGTGAAATCCGGCCGGCCAGTTGCCCGCATCAATTGAGTGACTACATCATGGCAGCGGTTCGGGCCGGGTTCATCCCCGACCATTTGAGCGAACATGCCGTCGATGAGGCGCTGGCGAACCGTCTGGAACGCGCGCAGCGATACCTGGGCTGGCCGCTGCTGTTCCTGATGCGACTTGTACCGGGGGGCAACCAGTTTACTGCGCTAGAAGGCCTGGAGTCTCCCGTTGGCCAATAGCGCCAGCAACCCCGCGCCCAGAACGAGTCGATAGATGATAAAGACCCAAGTGGTGTGGCGCTTCAGGTAGTTCATCAGAAACGCAACGGCTGCGTAACCGACGAAAATGGCGACGACCGTTGCCACAACGAGGTTGCGGCCAGCATCCGGCGTGGCAAGAAGCTCGTGGCGATGGTGCACAAATTCAAGAATACCCGCCCCCAGAAATGATGGCAGCGATAACAGGAACGAGAACCGCGCGGCCGTCTCGCGGGTGAAGCCGACAAACAGGCCGCCGGTGATGGTGGAACCCGAGCGTGAAGCCCCGGGAATCAGCGCCAGGCATTGCGCCACACCGACAATGATCGTGTCCGTCCACGTGACGTCTTTCATTTCCCGCAGTCTTGTCCCGGCCGCGACACGAGAACGCTCCAGGTACTCGGCGACGATCAGCGCCAGTGCCAGCCCGATCTCGGCGATGGCAATGATGTAGAGCGATCGCAGGCTGGTCTCCACATGTTTTTTGAAGGCCAGCCCGAGCACCATGATGGGCAACGTTCCCACCACGATCATCCAGCCAAGTCGTGCGTCATGGTCGTCAAACAAACGGCCCGTTTGCACGCCGCGAAGCATCGCCGCGGCGATATGAACAAGGTCGTGCCAGAAATACAGGAACAAGGTGACCACGATGGCCAATTGGATCACCGCAGTGAAGGCCGCGCCCGGATCGGTCCAGCCCAGGAAGGCGGAGACAATGCGGAGGTGCGCGGCGCTGCTGATCGGCAGGAATTCCGTCAACCCTTGGATGAGGCCGAACACGGCTGCCTGGAGCAAAGTCATTCGGGATGATTTTTGGTGAGTGCGGCGCGCACGACCGCGCTCGCCACAGTGAATGTCGCGGTCAGGACAATACCATCCAGCATGTTCATTTGCTAGCTGAGCCGCGCGAACGTCTTCTGCAGGAGTTCAGTCGGTGACGCGTTTTCAGCCCGCGCCTTCGAGTCGGCGATGAGCTTGGCCTCCAGAGCGTTCTTGGTGGGGCGCTGTTGCTGGTAGAACACACCGAAGTAGCCGGGGAACGGCGTCATCGCCAGCTTGTAGGCCGCGATCTCGTCAGTCACGCTGTGGTCCGCAGGCACCAAGTTGAACGCCCCGCCCTTGCGCGGGTTGGCCGCGTCGAACGCACCGGGATAAAACTCGGTGCATTCACTCAAGCATTCGATAACCGAGAAGCCGTCGTGTGCCATCGCTTTCTCCATCATTTCCATGACGTGATTCGGCAGATGGGAGTGCGTGCGGGCAATGAATGTCGCTCCGGAGGCAATTAGCTGTTTCATCGGGTTAATCGGCTGATCAACCGCACCGGTCGGGTCGGTCTTTGATTTGAAACCGAGCGGTGAAGTCGGCGAAGTCTGCTTTTTTGTCAGGCCGTACACGAAGTTGTCCATGATGACGTAGGTCATCTTGACGTTCTTGCGCGCGGCGTGGTTGAGATGGTTGCCACCGATGGAAAAGGCATCGCCATCGCCACCGAAGAC
>JBGOTY010000013.1:0-21667 GCA_041476745.1 Verrucomicrobiia bacterium
GCAGAAGAGCTGCCGCGCGCGCGGGTTGAGAGATCAAGCTGTTCTTCGGTCGGAGGAGGCGCCGACCTTGATGGCGTTGGGGGGATTCGAACAGTTGACTCTCAACCCGTCGCGAGCGGACAGTCCGAAGCTTCGCGGGCTTTCGGAAATGTCCCAAAGAAAGAGGCGCTGGTCCGCTATGAACGGTTTCTCCTGCGCACCCAGCGCAGCCTGCTTCACAGCCAACCCTAGATCCAGCGCCCTAATCGAGATCGAGTTCATTTTCACTCTGTCTTACATGAATCGGCGAGCTCGAGAGCTTCGCCAAAATTGAATGGTTGCCGCAGGACACGCTCACCCTTGCGGGTGCGGCCGGCGCTGTCCCACGGTTGCGACAAACGCCCGGCACAGATGACGACATGGGCGTGCGGGCAGAGTTTCTTGATTTTATCCGCCAGATGTTGGGCGGATGCGCCCGTCAATGCGGCATCGACAAACGCGACATCAATGGGATTATGCTGTAAAAATTCCAACGCGGTGCGCGCGCCATCGCGCGCTTCCACGCTGCGGTTCGGCGCGCAAAGTAATCCCGCGAGCAGTTCGCGCAAGGCAGCATCCTCGTCCACTATCAGCACTCGGTAGATGTCCTGTTTATTGGTCTCGCTCATCTTCTAATCCTGCCTCTGCGGAACGCCTGACTGACAGGCTAGATAGCAGCGCGTATGCCAACCTCGATTTTGTGGCGCAAAATCAAGGAAATGTTGCGGTTCGACACAGGCGGGAAATCTCAAAAAGAGGAATAGCCCGGCCAAAAGCGCCTTCACCGAATCACCAATGCGGCAGGCCAGCCCTCCAAAGTCGTCCAAGCATCCCGATGCTTTGCATCCGTGCCGCTGCCACTTGACTTGCCCCGTGGTGCCATGCAATATCGCATCTCTGTGAGAAAGCCTTCAGTCACTGTTCGCGTGCCCGCCACGACCGCCAACCTCGGTCCTGGCTTCGACACGCTCGGCATCGCGCTCAAGCTGCACAATCAGGTTTCCATCCGCGAGACCGACACGCTAACCGTCGAGCGCATCGACGGCCAAAAGGGATCGCCCTCCGCCAATGCCATGGCGCGGGAAGCGGTGGACGCCTTCTTCCGTCGTAGCAAGGGAAAGCCTCACGGCCTCCAGATTGAGGTCAAAGGCGACGTGCCCGTCTCCAGCGGTCTCGGCTCCAGCGTGACCGTGCGCCTGGGCATCGTTTTCGCCCTCAACGAACTCAATGACCGTCCGCTCGGCGACACGGAGTTGCTCGATCTCGTCACCGAACTCGAGCACCATCCCGATAACGCGGCCCCCGCGTTGTTCGGTGGGTTCGTCGTCTCGGCCATTATCAACGGCTCGGTGCGCTACCGCCGCTTTAATGTCCCGCCCGCGCTGAAGTTCGTCGTCTGCGTGCCCGAGTACGAAGTCTCCACCGAGAAGGCCCGCGCCCTGCTGCCGAAGATGGTGCCGTTGCGGGACGCCGTCGAGAACCTGAACCGCGTCGCCCTCATCACCTCAGTTTTCGCCACGGGCGACTACTCCCTGTTGCGCGGCTTGTTCGACGACAAACTCCACCAGCCCTATCGCAAGAAGCTTATTCCCATGCTCGATGAGGTCATTGCCAACGGCGTGGAAGCCGGCGCGCTCGCCGGCTGGCTCAGCGGCAGCGGCGCCTCGATCATGTGCCTGGCGGAGCAAAAGGAAAAAGCCGTGGCCGAGGCCATGGCAGGCGTCTTTGCCAAGCAGCAAATCCGCTGCGAGACCCACATCCTCATCGCCGACAACGACGGCACACGTGTCAAGCGGGCGTAAGCAGTTCTCAATCGAAGCAAAATGAAGTCCGGCCGTATCATCGCCGTCGCGTTAACCGCGATCGTGGCTTGCGGTGGATCATGGCTGTTGCACCTGTATTTTTCCAACAGCCCAACACCAGCACCATCTTCGGAGTCCAAAGGACACGGGCCTGCGCTTCGTCATATCTCCCACCAATCTGGACGAGATTCAGATGAACCTCCTGCCGAGACTGATCAACTAACGAGAGGAGAAATCGACGCTTATCTGGCGCAGAACAACCGCAGCGCCATGAGTCTTCTCGCTGCGTATTTATTGCTGCGTGACACAAGCTTTCTCAAGGAAGCATCTACGAAATACCCAAAAGACCCACGCGTGGAGCTGACTATCCTAGACGCAAATCTGTTTCCAGAAGACCGGGTCCAGTGGCTGAAAGCCTTCAAGGAAAACGCAACCGACAATGCACTTGCCAATTACCTCTCAGCCCTCGATCTTTTCCGCGCCGGACAAACGGAAAGCGCAATCGGGGAGTCAGTACAAGGAGGCAGAAAATCGGTCCTCGACACTTATTGGCCGGACCTGGCCAATGCCGTGGCAGAGGCGTACATAAGCGCGGGCTTTCCGCCAGAAGACGCAAACTTCATGGGAAATACCACGGTGGGCATCTCCCGTTATGCAGAGGAGCTACGCGGCCTGTGTACTTCTCTCTCCAATGAGGCCTTTCAGCACCAGCAAAACGGGGACATAGCCGGAGCCAACACGCTTTTCATGTTGGTGTTGGAAATCGGTAGTCAGCTCGCCAGCGGCACTACCGGCAAGCTCCTCAGCAACGAGGTTGCGGGCGATGAGATCCAATCTGGTATCCTGGGACATATTGTTGGGTCAGAAACAATCAATCTCAATGGAACTGCTGCGTCAGGCGATGAACGAGCGGAGGCGCTTTGGGCACGCAGGAACTATATCGATCAACTCATCGATTCCGTACCCTTGGACGAATTGATCCTCTCCCACGCTTTGAGCAAGGATGATTTGCTTGAGGTGAGCAAACGCGTCCGTACGCAAGGTGAAGTCTCCGCAATGGAATGGCTCCGAGACAAGCTTGGACCGAATCTGCCGCCTCAGCCTTCCGCCAGCGAGCGGAAGTAGCTGAGGTTTTCCAGTTCGATGGCGAGGTTGACGTTGCTGACGACGACGTTGCTCGGCACGTGCAAGACGATCGGGGCGAAATTGAGGATCGCGTTCACGCCCGCGGCAACGAGACGGTTCGCCACGTCCTGCGCGGCGGACGACGGCACCGTGATGATGCCCATGCGGATCTTGTGCGCGCGAACGAAATCTTCCAGTTTATCGAGCGGCAGAATCGGCTGACTGTAGGTCTTGCGCCGTTTGCGTTTCACATCGACATCGAAACCGGCGACAATCTCGAAACTCTCTTTTTCAAATCCCTTGTAGGCCAGCAATGCCAGGCCGAGATGGCCGACGCCAATGAGCACAACGGGCTGAAGCTCCGTCCGGCCCAAAACCTCGGCGATCTTATTGCGCAACGTCACGACGCCGTAGCCGAGCCCGCGCGTGCCGAAATGACCGAAGCTCGTGAGGTCCTTGCGCAACTGCGTCGGCTTGACGCCGGCCGCCTGCGCGAGCGCGTGGCTCGATGCGGTCTGGACGCCGTTCTCGGCAAATCGCTCCAGGCAGCGCAAATACACGCTGAGCCGATAAACCGTCTTTTTAGGGATCGCGACCCTCATGGTTCCTTCGCGTATGCCAGAGTAGCGGGCGCGGTCGCGAATGTCAAAAGAGTTGCAGCAGGCGCGTTAACAGCGGGGCGTAAATGATCGCGGGCAGGTAATCGGCTACCGGCAACTTCTTGATGCCTGTCAATCCGAGCCCGATGCACAGGACCAGCGCCCCGCCGACGGCGGTCGTCTCGGCAATCAGCGGCGGTGTGAAGAATCCACTCAGCGCCCGCGCGCCGAGCGTGATGCCGCCCTGCACAATGAGCACCGTCACCGCGCTGAGCAATACGCCCCAACCGGTGCTGGCCGCGAGCGCCAAGGCCGCCACCCCGTCCATCATCGATTTCACGGCGATCAACCGGTAGTCGCCCGTCAGCCCATCTTTCAGCGAGCCAATGATCGTCATCGGTCCCACGCAAAAGAGGAGGCTCGCCGCGACAAAGCCTTCCGCAACCCTCGATGATCCAGCGCCGCGCACGGACCGCTGCTGGATCCGCTGCACCGCGTTTTCGAGCCGCGACTGGATTCGGAGAAGCGATCCGGTGGCAACGCCGGCGGCCAGTGCCGCGACCAGCACCAGCACGTTGCGGGTTTCGATGATCATCTTCGCACCCAGCGCCAGCGTGACAGCGCCCAGGATGCGGAGTGTCACGGTCTGTGCTCGCTCAGGCAGCCGCGATTTCAATATCAGGCCCACGCTGCCGCCAGCCAGCACCGTGGCTGTATTGAGCAGGGCACCGGTCACAAGCGGGGCTCCGCCTGCATCTTCTGCCGCAGATCCCGGGCTTCCGGATTATGAGGCTGCAGTTGCAGGACACGATCCAGTTGCTGCAGAGCTTCGTCGTTCCGTCCCGCTTCGTGCAACGCCGAGGCCAGGGCGATTCTCTGGTCCGCATTGTAGGGATTGATTTCCACGGCACGACGCAAATACGTGACCGCTTCCGCTGGGTGACTGGCCACCCGGTGCAACTGACCGAGGTTGTAGGTCACATCCGCGTAATCGGGCGCGAGTTCTTCAATCCGCAGGCATTGCTCGATCGCCATTTCCTGCGCCTCTGGTTCCGGCAAGCGGGAGAGCGCACCGGCAAGAAGGTAGCGCGTGCGCAAACGAAACGGATCGAGAAGGAGGGCATTCCACGCGCGTTGAACCGCCGCGCGCAAATCCCCGCGCTCTTCGGCGATTCGTGCCTGGCGGTCTTGCAGGTCGGCGGACACTGGGCGAAAGACGGCTGACACAGAGATCCACATGCCGAAGACGAGACAAACCCCCGCGACACACCAGTGGACTGGCCGGGGGTAAATCGCGATCCGACGCCAGCGCGGCGGCGTTGCATCCGCACCCACGACCAGACCCATCGACAGCCACAAGAGGCTCTGGTTCGGCAGGTACCGCAAATCCACGTCCACCAACCCGTGGAACATCAGCACGAGCATGGCCCCGAAAATCCCCCACAAGTAGCAACGATTGGCGCCATCCAATCGACGGCAGGCGCGAAAACCGCACCCCACCGCCATTGCCCAAAGCCACAGCGTGGCGGCCAGCCCGATCAGGCCCTGCTCGGCCGCGATCTCCAGCAACTCATTGTGCGCATGATCCGTGACGTTGGTGGCTTTCGGCCGTAGAAAATACTCCGGCAAACGATACCTTGGATACACCACAACATACGTCCCCAATCCGTGTCCCAGCAGCGGTCGCGCGGCAATCATCTCCAGCGTTGCCTTCCAGATCACCGGTCGCACATCCGTCCGCCACTGTTGCTGGACATACGGTCGAGCCAGAAGGGCAGCGCCCGCGAGGACCACCACGACGACAACGGCGCGCGTTTGCCACCGTTGGAAGAATTGATTTCGGAAGCCCAGGAACCACAACAGGCTCACGGCCCCCAGCGCCAACCACGCCCCGCGCGAGCGACAGAAGCACATCGCGCCAATGACGATCAAGCTTCCCAAAACCGACCAGGCGCCGCCGCACGAGACGATAACGACGAGCGACGCGGCAAGATAAGTCCCCAAGAAATCCCAGTTCCCAAGCGTGGAAATGAATTCGGGTTCCGCGCCCAGCCGCAACAGGCCGTTTCCCGCCACAATGACGGCGGCGAGCATCCACCACCGGCAGAGTTCCGTCAGCCGGTCTTTGGGCGCGCGCGCCGCCAACAGAAAGATCGCCAGATTCCCCGCCAACCGGGGCAAAAGCCCTAATCCAAACTGGGACTGCCCGCTGAATCGCGTGGACACCACTCCGCTTAGCACGACCGCCAACAAAGGCAGAAGAACTACGCGCGGTAGGAAAATTGCCGCGTTTCCTTCTCCTGTTTCCGTGTCGGCCTGCGCACGGAGGAGCCACCCGACTGCAACAAGCAGTCCTGTCGCGAGAACAATCTCCGGCAACGGCAGGGTGCAATCATAACGGAAGTGCGCCCACGACTTCGGAAGCCAACTCAGGGGGTAAGTGAACAAAGGCAAAAAAAGCACCAGCAGAAAAGGCAGCCCGATGCCTTTTATTGCTGTCCGGCCTGTCGAACAACCCTGAGGAAGAACTTCCACGGTGGCTTCTCCTCTAACCCGCTGGGGAGAAAAAAGCAAACCCCGACACCCAGTGTCGGGGTTTGCCCATCAGTTTATTAACGCTGATCGATTATTACATATGTAGTTCTGGAAACAAAACAGTGGTCGTGGGTGTATTGCTCACACCAGCTGTGGCTGACAAGCTATTGTTCCAACTTACATGCCCGTCATTGTAGAGAACATTGCCACCCGCGTCCTTGTGAGGAGCGACCGGGGTTATGGTACTCCACTTCGAGCCCTTGGTGTATTGCGCGGCGCCACCGGCCTTGTTGCCCATACGATCCAAGGCAATGACTGAATCCGGCTGATCCTGCCAGATAAGAGCATAACTGTAGGAGTAGCTGATGTTCTGGATGCTGACACCCACATCGTTCGTCAAGGGATAACTCGCGTTCAACTTGACAGCGCTATCGCTCGGGCACGCGAACACTTTCGCCGAGGTGATGACATTGCTAAGCAAGTTGAAGGAACCCGACAAGGTGGGTGTAGCGTCCAGCGGCATGCGGCCATTGTAGTTATCCGCATACATGGCGATGCCCAAGCCGATCTGCTTGAGGTTGCTCAAGCAATTGGCGCGACGCGCTTTTTCGCGAGCTTGATTGAGGGCCGGCAGCAGCATCGCCGCCAAGATCCCAATAATTGCAATAACGACCAGCAGTTCAATCAATGTGAAGCCGCCGATCTTGATTCTGGTTAACCGTCTCATTGTTGGTAATGCCTCCGTACTATTGGTTAGGAATGTGTGCCCCTCCCCGCGCCTCTCGGGACCGCCCCGCTTCGCGACGGGTATCGCCATTAACTACGAAATCAGACTAACAGCGATCTCACTAACTGTCAACCGGTAAACTCTTGCCGCCGCGCCATCGGGACACTCCGCCGCAAGCGGTTCTCTCTTGTTCCCAATTGGTTACGTTGATTATTCCTACTGCGCTAAATGTGCGCAAACAACCCCGCGATCTCTTCTTCGGTATTGTAGAAATGCGGCGACAGGCGCAAGCATTGTTTCCCGTCCCGGCAGTAACGGAGAGAAGTAACCACCTGCGCCGCCTCCAACTTCGCGTGCAACTCCGCCACATCCCGCCCTCTCGCCGAAAACGAAACAATCCCCGAGAGCCCCTTCCCTTCCGTCGCACCGAGAACCGTGAATCCGGCCTTTGTCCCACACGCAATCGCCCGCTCCGCCAACGCCAGCACGCGTGCCTCGATCGACTCGATCGTACATTCATGGATCAACTGCAGCGCCGCCCGTAACCCCACGATACCAGCGAGGTTCAGGCTGCCCGGCTCATAGCGACGCGCGTCGCGCTTGAACGTCAGGGATTCCTGCGCAATGAAGTTTGGACTCGACGCGCTGTTCCACCCGACGAGCGGCGGATGGAAACGCGCGAAGTGCTCTCGGCGCACGTAGAAGATCGCCGTCCCCAGCGGTCCCAACAACCACTTGTGCGCGTCCGCCGCGGCGAAATCGACAAACTTCATTGACGTCCGCAACGCCCCGAAACTCTGGATCCCGTCCAGGCAAAATAAAATTCCCCGTTCCCGGAGAAACCTGCCAATTCGATCCACGTCCAGCCGCCAGCCGGTCTGGAAATGCACGCTGGCCAGGGACACAAGCTTCGTTTTCTTGTCCACCACCCGCTCCACGTCCTCGACCGTCACATTCCCCAACGGCGTCGCCTCGACAAATCGCGTCTCCACGCCCCGCCACGCCAGATCCATCCATGGGTACACGTTGGCGGGATAATCGTCGCGGTAGCACACCACGTTGTCGCCGCGCTCCCAGTGCAAACCGGCCGCCACCATTGCCAGCCCCATCGACGTGGACCCGACAAACGCGATCTCCCCCTCCCCGGCTTCGATAAGTCGCGCGGCCAACACGCGTGTCTCGCTGACCACTTCGTCCGGCAAGACGTTTTCCTGATGATCGTGGGTGCACGCCTCCATATATTGCTTCATCGCGTCCACCACGCGTCGCGGCAAAGGGCTTACGCCGGCGTGCGCGAGGAACGTTTTCCCGTCACACACGGGAAATTCGCGTCGTCGCAAAGGTTCGTCGGCCAGTAATTCGTGGAGGGTCATTTTGCTCGATGTTGTTTCACCGCAAAATCGGCAACGGCCGGCTTCGCCAGCCGTTCGTAATCGGCGTACTTCATTTTGATCGCGTCGCTGTGGGTGCCCGCCTCAAACACCAGCTTGTCGGCCTCGGCGACGCTCTGATCCAGATAGGTCGCGACCCCGTACAAGTGACCGAAGGGCGGCATCGTGCCGATGGCGCAATCGGGAAACAACTCCTTGAAGTCCACTTCCTCGGCCACCGATGTCGGCCGGCCCGTGATCGCACCCAGTTTTTCCAAATCGACGCGACGGTCCGTCGGCAGCACCGTCATGAGCAATTCCCCGCCGCTCCTGACCATCACCACCTTGGCGCGGTCCTTCCCTTTCACGTGCTCGATCGCCGCGAGTTCGTGCGATGTGAACGCCTCGGGGTGATGCAAAATCTCGTAACGGACTTTGCTCCCGTCCAAAAAATCAATCAGCCGGGTCGGTATTCCCATGGCCCACTATAACTCGCGCTCCTCCCTCAAATCAAAAAGACTTTGCGCCGGCGCCCCCGAGGAGCACGCGCATCCGGTCGGAAAACTCCGGGTTGTCGCGCAACCCGGTCAATTCCTTGTCCGTGGTCGCGGCGCGAGCATAGGACGGGTCAACGGCCAGCAATTCTTGAAGGGTGCGATAGGCCTCATTCATCGAACCCAGCCGGCTGTAGGTGCAGGCCAGCGCGTAGCGGGCATCGAGCAGGTTCGCGTTCAACCGCAACGCCTCCCGCAATTCGGTGAGAGAATCCTGATATTGCTGCGTCTTGCCGTAAATCTCGCCCAGGGTGGCTCGTATCGGCGCGTACGTGGGATCAAGTGATGACGCTTTCCGCGCAAAAGTCACCGCATCCTCATATCGCTGTTGATCCATCAGGGCGAGTGACAGTTTCCAATTTGCCAGCACCGAGTCCGGAAAGTATCCCACCGTTGTGGTCCACAAACTTTCATCGTCATGCCAGGTTACGATCTGACCCCGCGCCCGCAAGCCGTAGAACGAGAGCAAGCACACCAGGAACCCGGCCAGCGCAACGCGCCCCAAGAAAGTGAAATGTCGCCACCACCAAACGCAACCGGCTGCCGCCAGCGTGAGAATGGGGATCATGGCCAGGTACATAAACCGATCCCCCGCCCCTTGGGCTCCCACCTGCATCAGCCCGGAGACGGGTGCAATCAACGCCAGATATGCGCACCAAGCCGACCAAACAACCGGCATCCGGTTGCGCCGCCAGAAGACAAGCGCGGTGAGCGCAACGACGACAATCACCGAGCCGGCAAATTCCGTGTCCCCCAGCGGGATTTTCCCCTCCAGCGGATAGTACGGGGACAACCAAGCTGGCCAGATCAACTTCCACACGTAAAACAGAACGTTGCGAGCCGCCACGAAGCAGCGGGCCACTACGCCAAATCCAACCAGGCCCGTGACTGCACCCGCGCGGGATTGGGAAATGATGGTCACGATTCCCACCGCCACGCCACACGCAAACAATATGCCCTTTTCCCTGAGCAACGGTCGCCATCCCCCGCGCGCCAGGCGGCATAACGGAAAAAAATCCAGTGCCAGCATGACGACCGTCAATGACACCGCCATGGGCTTCGACAGTAGTGCCGCCAGAAACAGGATTATCATGGTCCACCACCAACCGCGGCGAAAATCCCGCGCAACCGCCACGCAGTACGCGCACAAACTCATCAATGAAAACAATCCGCACAATACCGTCTTGCGTTCGGCCAGCCACGCCACGGATTCGACCTGCAGCGGGTGAATCCCAAAGGTGATCGCCACTCCCGCGGCCATTACCAGCCGGGTCGAGGGCGAAAGATTCTCGGTGGTACCGGTAAGCAGCCATATCAAGATGCAGACTAGGGCGGCGTTCACCCCATGCAGCAGAATGCTCGAGGCGTGATGACCGGTGGGGTTCCAACCCCACACCTGAAAATCGACCAGATGCGAAAGCCAGGCGAATGGCTGGTAATATCCGGGCAGGGCCGTGAAGATCCACGCGAGCGACGTGAATGAAACACGCTTCAACTGGGAGACTCTCCCCAGGTAAAGCGGGTCGTCCCAATTGACGAAGCCATTGTGCACCGCTGGCCAGTGCACAAGAGCCGTCAGCACCGCGATCGCTGCCGCAGCCCCAACGATCCACGAGCGCTGAAATGCTGCGTTGCTCCGTTTCACAGGCTGCCGGTTCCTCCAATCAACGTGTTGAGTCGCGCCTTGTATTCAAGGCTGCTCCGTAGCGAGCCCAGTTCGCCATCGCGGGCCGCCAGTGCCGCGTACTCCGGTTGGGCCGCAATCACCGCGTGCAATTCATCGTACGCTTCAGCCAGGCGACCCAGCCGCGCATAGGCGCACGCCAGATTGTATCGCGCCGCCCACAGCGTCCCATCCGCGGCGATGGCCTGCTGGAGTTGCTCGATGGCCGGATTGTACGCGTGGGTCTTGAGGTAAATCGTGCCGAGCGTCGCGCGCGCCATGGGCAGTTGCGGCGCTCGGGGATCGGAATAGTTCACGGCGCGTTCGGCAGCCGCACGAGCCTCCGCGAGGTGTTGTGCTTTCAGTAGTGCCACCGCGGCATTGTAATTCGCCAGCGGATCGTTGGGAAAATGGCTCAACACCGCGCTCCACAAAGACAAGTTATCCCGCCACACGGCGATTTGTTCGCGCGACCTCAATCCAAGAAAAACAAGCCACACACCCATCAGCACACTGAACGCCGTCTTGACCAGTAAGGGGCTGCGCCGCCATAACCATAATATCCCGCTGCCAAGTGCGATCAACACCGGCACCATCGCGAGGTACGCATAGCGGTCGGCCACCGCCTGGCCGCCTGCCTGCACCAATCCCAACACAGGCCCAACCAAAGTGAGGTAACTCCACCACGCCGCGACCAGCACCGGCAGACGATTTCGTCCCCACACCGCCACGACCGTGACCGCTACGCAAAACAATAACGGCACCAGAAACTCCTCACTGCGCAAGCTGACGCGGTTGTCCAACGGATAAAACGGCGACAGCCACGCGGGCCAAACCAGTTTCCACAGGTAAAACACCGCGCCCCGGGTCGCCACCAGCACCCGCGCCGAAAGCGTGTATTTGCCCAGCCCTTCCAACCACCCCTCCTGCGACGCGACCGCTCCAACGGCCGCGGCAACGCTGAGCGCGATCATCAGCCACTTTTCTCCGAGCAAACGCCACCAGCGGCGTCCTACGTGCCGGCGCAATGGAAAAAAATCCAACCCAAGCATCACCAGTGGAAGGTTCAGGGCGGTAGGTTTGGTCAGGAGTGCAACTGCCTGCAGAGTTATCGTTGCCCACCACCAGCCGCGCTGCGTGTCACCGTCGCCGACCGCCCGTACATACGTGCATAACGCCGCCGCCATCCACACCGAGGAAAGCAACGCGTTGCGGGCAGAAAACCACGCTACCGTCTCCACTTGCAACGGATGAATTCCGCACACCAACGCGATCGCCACGCTCATTGCCAGCCGTTCTCCGGTGCGTACGTTCTCCGCCTCGCCCGTCAGCATCCACACCAGGGTGCCCACGAGCCCGACGTAAATGCCGTGCAACAGCCAGCTCGTCGCGTGATACCCAACCGCGTTCGTTCCCCAAAGCTGATAATCCGCCATCTGGGTCATCCAGACGATTGGCTGGAGGTAAAATAGCTGCAGCGACGTCCACATCCACCGCAGCGATGACAACGAAAACCTCCCCATCCGCGCCAACTCCGTGAGGTAGATCTGGTCGTCCCAATTGACAAAGCCGTTGGCGAGCACGGGCCGAAAGACCCAGAGCGAAATCACGGCAACCGCGAGCAACGAATAAACGAGAAGGCGATTCGGCAGGCCCTGCGTCGACTGCGTCGCTCCGTCCACCCTGCGGTCCGGTTCCATGTTCACGTCACCAAAATTTCCAATCGCCGCGAGCCACGACCCACACCGCCAGCGCCGCGTTGCTCACCGCGTGCGCGATGACACAGGCGAACACATTCTTGCGTTTGTAGTAGAGCCAATTGTACAGCGCCCCGCAAATCAACCCGGCCAGCCATTGCGTGTGCTCCGCCCCGAACATCATCACGGTCACCGCGAACGAAAGCCCCGTGAACGTGCCGACCGGCACGGTCTTGAAATCCTCGTTCACCAGCCAGCGAATCAGGAACGCGCGCCAGAACAATTCCTCCATCAACGGCACCACGATCACCGCACCCACGACGCGAAACGCGAGGAACATGTTCCGCTGCGCCAGCGATGAGATTGTCGTCGGATCGAACGCCGCCCCACTGCCGAACTTCGGATAAAACGGGTCGATGCCAATCCAGATCGCAATGGCCACAAGTCCGACGATGACCGCCAGCAGGGAAAAACCCGGCCGTAACTCCTCGTACTCTTTACGAAAATAAACCAGCGCGGCCGCCACTGCGATGACCTTCGCCGGATAAACCCACAACAAATTCGCGTTCGTCTGCACCAGCAGGAACGCCGAGTAAATCCCCATCGGTATGACGTATGGGAGCCAGGACTTGGATTTCATCATGATGCGGGTCGCACTTTACAGTCAGTCAGCCTCAAAAGTCATTCCGAACCTGAAAAACGAACCCGAATTGGAAATTTCGTATTTCTATTGTAAGTATCTAATTCCATGATGGATACATCAAAAACAGCGACCTAAAAATTCGGGTTCGTTCCGCAGAAACACACGTTTTTCGGTCCCTTCTTTCCCGAAACAAAGGATCGAGGTGAGGGGTATTTCCGTTCTCGTAAACCGGCCGCCGTATTCAAATTCACGACCGCATCTTACCATTATCGAAATCCGATGTCAAGAACGCACCTCATGCCTTTCTACTTGCGACTCCCAACCCTCTGCCCTTAAATGGACCGTCAAAATCATGAAACCATTTCTCGCCATACTCTTTTTCGGATCCGTAGCTTGCGCTCGCATCAATGCGCAAACCAATTCAACCCTTTCGACCGGGGCTTCCACACAAACCGTGGAAACCATTGTCTGCATCCGGCATGGTGAAAAACCACGCGCTGCGCTTGGGCAATTGACCTGCCGCGGCCTCAATCGCGCCCTGGCCCTGCCCGCGGTGTTGCTCGCAAAATATGGTTCCCCCCAGTTTATTTTCGCGCCCAATCCCACCGAAAAGGTGGACCAGAAGGAAAGTGCAGCAGGGTACTTTTATGTTCGTCCACTGGCGACCATTGAGCCTACCGCCATCCGTTGCGGCCTGCCGGTCAATACGCAGTTCGGCTTCAGTGAAATCAAAGCCCTCGAGCGCGAACTTCGGAAACCGGCTTACAAAAGCGCCACCGTCTTTGTCGTTTGGGAGCATATTGTGCTCGACCTTTTTGTAAAAGATCTGGTCAAAGCCTATGGTGGAGACTCAACGCAAGTTCCTCCCTGGCCGCATAAGGACTATGACACGATCTTTGTTATTAAGATCACCCGGGGCGAGCGACGGGAATCGGTTGCCTTCACAATCGATCACGAGAACCTGAATAATCTGAGCGATACCTGCCCCTGAATTTGCACCAAGCAAATAGCCACCGGCCCTTGAGTTTTTGACTGGTTTCTAGTATACGTGGTGCGTCGTGAAATTGCTCTTGGTAGCAATGATGTTCGCTTCGCTATCGGTTGCCGGTGTCTTTGCTGATAGCGCCGCTACGAACAAGGCCAAAGAGTGGCCGTACGGACCGTACGACAAACTTCACCGCGATCCCCCGCTGACCCCGAAGAATGAGATTATCATCATTTCGAGCCCATCTCCGGCGCGCGGGCAGATTCTCATCTATCGTGGCACTCAGCAAGAAGTCGTGGAGCCGACAACTACGAACACCGTCGTTGCGCCCAAGTTGGTGTTGCCTCCAAAATAACACATCCCAATCACTTCCCCTGTTCCGCCGGTCGTACTGGCGCCGCGCTTGACGCTGGTGCATTGGTCTGACTGTTCATCTTCTGGAAGACGCCGCGCAGGAGCCAGTGTTTCTTCAATCCTTGCACGAGATTGTCGGTGTCCACGACCAGGCTGGAGATCCGCGCGAGGATCTTGTCGTTGGACTCGACCTGGGCGTTGAGGTTGCTGGTAATGGCGGCGAGGTTCAGGATCGTGTCGTTCAGGCTCGCGGCGATGGCCGCGAGGTTTGTGTTCACACTCGTATGCAGGTCGCTCGGGATGAGCCATTCACCGAGGGACCCGTGCGGATCGCGGAGGTTCGTGGTGATGACGGTCAGGTTGGTAATGAGCGGCTGCGCATCGGCAACCATCTGGTTCGCGTTGGCCGTGAGCTGCGCGGTATTGGTCAACACGGTGTACAGCTGGTTGGTCAGCCCCAAAATATCCGGGAGCGCCGACTCGACGGTGCCGACCAGTTTCTGCGCGCGATCGCTGAGCGAGGGTTGTTCATCGGGCGTCAAATAGACACCTTTCGGCGCCTTGGCAAATGGTACCTTATGATCGCCGATCAACAACTCACTGATCGCATCGCCTTGCTCGTACACCGTCGGCGCACCCGTTGCCCCGGGAGTGATCTCCAAACCGCGACTGCCCAGCAGTCCTATCGCTGCAATTCGCACCTTCGAGTCCGTCCAAATGTACCCGTAGTAGGGTTGCCGAACTTCCATGCCAACGTAGACCTGATGCTCGGCGGGTGATTGCGCCGTGATGACCGTGATATCGCCGACTTCAAAACCCATGAGCGTGACGGGGTCGCCGACCTTCAACCCCTCCGCGCTCTCCGCAAACGTGAAGAACGGACATTTCGGGATGAACCAACCTTTGCGTTGCGCGGTGTGATACAGGTAATATGCAAACCCCACCAGCAGCACGAGCGCCGCGAGGATTACAAAAAAACCGACGATCTTCTCGACGCGGTGCAATCGCGTCCGCAACTGGGGTGTCAAATCCTGTATCGCCATATCAAAATTCTTTCGCCAGAAAATCCTGCACGACCGGCTCGGCGCTGGCCGACAGTTCGTCGCGCCCGCCAACGACGTGGAAGCGTCCACCTTCCACAACCGCAAAATGGCTCGCCACGCCGGTCCAACCACGAAAATCGTCCGCGCTGGCCACGAGCCTCAGCGGCTTGCCCTGCGCACGATGATTTTCCTGCAATTGCCGCAAAAAATCCAGCCACCAGCGACATTCCCGGAGCGATAACGTCGAGAGCGGGTTATCCAGGAACAGCACCTCAACAGATGACGCGAGCGCGCGGGCCAAACCGACGCGTTGCTGGATGCTCAGGCTCAGATGGCTCGGCATTTGGTCCGCGTAATCCTGCAACCCCGTCAGCGTGAGCAGTTCATCCACCCGCGCCGCAATATCGGCCTCCTCCAGGCCCGGATGATACTGCATCGGCAAGGCGATGTTCTGGGCCGCGTTCAAAAGACTGAACAGCCGTCCGCTGTGCTCGAAAACATACCCGATGCGCTGCCGCCAGTTCACCCGGTCCTTCTCATGCGCTTCCGCCTCATCCCGCCCTAGAATCCGCAAAGACCCGCAGACCGGTCGATTGAGTCCCGCCGCCGTCATTAACAATGATGACTTGCCGCTCGCCGGCCGCCCGCTGACCACCCAGAAATCGCCAACGCCAATGCGCCAGTTGACATCCCGTATCAGCACAACCTCCGGCGCTTCCATATAAGAGACCTCCACGCCCGCCAGCTCGATGGCCGCAGCGTCTGGTTTCATATTTTTGGCAGCGGCGTCAATCATGGCGATACACCTTGCTCATTTCGATGAGAAACAATCGACGGATGGCATCGTACCCGCGATCGTTCGGGTCCTCCAGATTATCAAAATACCAATAGTATGGATCTTCCTTCCGGTAATTCTCGTTGCGACGGTCGGCACAATGGATGCCATGACCCAGAAATGCAGAGTGAAAGTCCACCAGATGCACGTTCGTGTAGCCGCGGCACGTCTCGGCGATGATGTCATTGAAGAGCGGCAACACTTTCAACCCAGCCGGCCACGCCGGCAGCGCAATGTGCGCGTGCTCGATGTCACCCACCCCATCGGTTGGATCATAAATGTTGGCCAGAAAAATCTCGCAGCCACCCGGAAACCTCGCGATCACACCGTCCAGTATCCCCTTCAGCCGCGCGTGAAAACTGTCCTTCCACTGCAGCGCCTGTCCGTAGGTGCAGCCGTACATCGCGCCATCGCGAGGCGCCGAGCGACCATAATCATGAATCAAATCATTGCCGCCCGTGGTGATAACCACGATGCCGCGCACGGACGGTGGATAGGATTTCACCCCCGGCACCTGATCCTTCAGGTGTTCTTCCGAAACCGTGTAGCTGACAGAAAGGTTTTGGAAAGCGATGTCCGTGAGCACATGTCGCAGATCCCGCCCTTGCATGTCGGCGTACGTTGCATCGTCGTTTTGCAGGAGCAGCTCGAAATAACCGTGCTTCTTGCTCGCTCCAAATCCTGCCGTCACGCTGTCGCCGATACCGATGAGGACGAATTGGTTCGTTGACCATGCTTTTTGGAATGCCTCGGTCGCAACAGTCGGCCCCGCGGGACCCGAACCCATCGGGTGTTTGAATCTTTCATAAAGAAAATACCGGGCAGCGAAATATCCGAGGATCGCAATGAGTGCGGTTTGCCAGCGAATGTGGTACCAGCGCAAAGGTCGTTTCGTCTTCATATGAGTCATCCGCTCATGACCGCATCAAAACAGGTAGCCCAGCAGGAAGAAGGCGTCGAGCAACACGCACGCTGTCACACTCTCGACGACCGCGCGCGCGGTCACCTGCGAGATTTCCTCAACATTTAACGGACGCGCCAGCCCGTGATAGCAATTCACCACCGCAATGACGACACCGAACAAGGTCGTCTTCAGCGCGAACAATGCAAAATCCTCCCAGCGCAACGCATTGTTGAGTTGCTCCAGGTAATTGGGCAGGGTCAGCGGCACGTACTCCAAGAACGCAAACAGATAACCGCCGGCAATCGCGATGAGCACCAGGTATGTCGTGAGGCAGAACACCGCCGTGGCCAAACCAATCACCCGCGGCATGACGAGATAGTGTATCGGGTCGATCCCCAACGATTCCAATGCCTCGACTTCGCCCAGCGCCCGCATCGTCCCGAGTTCGACAACATTCGCGGTGCCCGCGCGCGCCAGGACAATCAGCGCCGTCAGCAGCGGGCCGAGTTCGCGCACAATCACGGTCACCATCACCGTCCCAATATATTGTTGCGCCCCGACGCGGGAGAGCAAGGCGACCGTCTGCCCCACAATCACCAACCCCAGCGCCGCGCCGATGAAGCTGATCATCGGCAGCAACCGCACGCCCGCATTCCAGATTTGCGTGAAGATCAGCGGATGGACAACGCGCTTGGAGACGTTGAATTTGGTGAGCGTGACCCCCAGCGTGATGACGGCAAACGCACCCAGTTCCCGCAAGACGTCAAGCGTGCCAATGATCCGCGCGCCGACGCGCTCCGCACGGCTGCGGACCATCGTGGCTCCGAGAATTGGATTTGAGGCCGCTTTCATCAATCGAAGCTGACGCAATTTGTTCCGAGATACGGCCGATGACAAGGACGATGTTTCGGTAACTCAGCCCGCCAGCAGGGCACCGTAGCGGAGATTGCGAATGCTGACCGTCAATTCCACCACCCCCAGTACTTCCATGGCGACGAGGAATACCGCACCACCCGCGACGATGATGTCCGCGCGCTCGGGAGGCAAACCGGGCACCTTCTTGCGTTCGGCCAGCGGCATCGCGTCCAACCGTTGCACGAACCCGAGCAGTGCCTCCCGCGAAATCGTCGCGTGGTCGACCGCGCCCTGCTCCATTCGCGCCACAGTCGTGATCGTCCCGCCGGTGCCGATCATCCGACCGCCGCTGACTTGGTACCGAGCCAGTACCGGACGCAAAACGACACGGAGATGCTCGCGGAGTTCCACAAGTCTTCCCTCGCCGAATTGTTCGGTGAGCCGCAACGCTCCGAGCGGCAAACTCGTGAAGAGTTCCATCTTTCCGTCGCGCCCCTGAATGAACTCGGCGCTCCCGCCGCCAACATCCACGACCAATAGCGGCGCGCCCGCCCATTCCGGGTCACTCGATACACCGTGGAAAATCAACTCCGCTTCGCGCTCGCCCGAGATCAACTGCACCTCCAGTCCGCACTTCTGCCGCACAGCATCGAAGAACTCATTGCGGTTTGCTGCATCGCGTGACGCGCTGGTGGTCAACGCGATGACATCTGTCGCGCCCAGTCCCTTCGCCTCGGCAAGGAATTCGCCGATGGCTTGGAGGGTTCTGGCAATCGCGGCGGCCGAAAGCCGTTGGTGTTCGTTGACGCCTTCACCGAGGCGGGTGGTGCGATCTTTGGTTAAAACCGGAACCACTTGGCCCTGTGGCACATCCGCAACAAGAACCTTGACGGTATTCGTCCCAATATCAATGACAGCCCGGCGCATTGCCGGTTGTTCATAACACGAGCGGTCACTCACGGCAAATCCCGAAAATATTGCTTGCCTCGATTCGACTTTGTGATAGTTTTCACACACTTTTGGCTGCCCGAACTGACGTTGTCGCAGGTAAATCCCGATGAATTTGGGCAAAGACTATCAAGGCATGGGCCGGTACATGGCCCTGGGTACGCAGATGGTTTTGACGACGGTGGTTATTGCGGCCATCGGGTACTGGATCGACAAAAAAACCGGCAAGTCACCGTTGTTTTTGATTGTGTTCTTTCTGTTGGGTTCGGCGGCGGGTTTTATGGTCGTGTATCGCGCTTTTCGTGACGGTGGAGCGAAGCCGAAATGAATCCGGACCGCCCGGTAATTCTGGGAGTTGTCTTCGGCGTGCTGATCGGCGGCGTAAGCGCCGCCTTGCAGATTCACGAGTTGCGCCAGAAAAGCCGGGTCGTGCAGCCGAAAGGAGTGTCGGTATTGATCCCCGGAGCGGTCGGCCGTCTCCTGTTTGTGATCGTGGCCTGGTGGTTGGCATTCACGTACACGGAAGCGGACAAATATTGGTTGACGGGCGCTTTGGCCGTTACCTATACTGCGCCGCTCTTAGTGCAGCTAAAGCAGTTGATTTTTCCCAAGAGGTAGGATTTAGCGATGGGCGAGCACCATGTAATCGTACATAGAATAATTGAGCTGTTCGGGCTCAATGTGAGTATCACGAACTTTGTCGTGATCCTTTGGTTGGCGGCGTTGTTGACCTTTCTGTTTCTGGCGGGCGCAGCGCGCGCGGTGAACGTGACGGGCACGGGCCGCTTCTCGAATCTCGTGGAAGCGATGCTGGATTTCGTCCGTGAGAACGTTTCCGATGCGTTCATGGGGCATCACGGCGCGAAGTGGTTCCCTTTCGTGGCCACAATCTTTTTCTTCATCTTGTTCAACAACCTCGCCGGCCTGATTCCGATTCCCAGCTACTTCCATGCGGGTACCAGTAACCTCAACGTGACCGCCGTGCTGGCGATTGTCGTGTTTCTCGTCGTCCAGGCCGTGGCCGTCAAACAGCACGGGTTAAAGTACTACGTGGGGTTGCTCTTCCCGAAGACCGCGCCGCCCTGGCTGCGATTCACGCTGATGCCCTTCATCGAGGTGATCGGCGTTTTTGCGAGACCCTTTTCCCTGGCCATCCGTCTTTTTGCCAACATGACCGCCGGCCACCAGATCATCCTGGTCTTGCTGACCGGCGAATTGATCGGCGTGACGTACTTGTTGCATCAGGGCTTTTTCATGAAGCTTCTGACCCCGCTGCCGTTGGTTGGGGTGATCGTAATGGATGGATTTGAGATTTTTGTGGCCTTCATACAGGCCTTCATTTTCGCCTTGTTGACCGCGTTGTATCTGGGCGAAGCACTCGAAGAATCACACTAGCAGAACCAAATACTTGGAGAACACGGAATGGACACGAATACAGTAACGCAAGCAGCGCAGATCATTAGCACCGCGGCGCTGGCCAAGCTGGGCGCTGGTCTGGCGGTCGGCCTGGGCACTCTCGGCTCCGGTGTTGGCATCGGGGTCATATTTGGCAAGAGCATCGAGTCGGCCGCGCGCCAACCCGAAGCGCTGCCGCTGGTGCAACGCTTGATGTTTACGGGGTTCGCCCTCGTCGAGGCGCAGGCGCTGTACGCCCTGCTCATCACCTTCATCTTGCTCGCCGCGAAGTGACCGCCCCAATGAAGACACTTCATCGCATCATCCACACGCTCCTCGCCACGTTGAGCTTCGTCGCCCTCACCGGCGCCGTGGCCTGGGCGGAGGAAGCGGCTCCGCCCCCCGGCGACGGCAGCCAGATCCCGCCGACCGACTGGGGCCTGCAAATCTGGACGCTGGTCACCTTCGTGGTCTTGCTCGGGCTGTTGGCGAAGTTCGCCTTCAAACCCATCGCCCAGGCGCTCGACCGTCGCGGTGAGACCATCAAGAAGTCCATCGAGGAAGCCGAGAAACAGCGCGCCGAAGCGAAGAAGCTGATGGAGGACTACCAGAAGCAGATCGCCGACGCCCGTAACGAAGCCGGCAAGATCATCGAAGAGTCCCGTCAACTCGGCGAACGCGTCCGCAAGGAAGTCGTCGAGAAGGCGAACAGCGAAGCCTCCGCGGTCGTGCAGCGCGCGCAGGAGGAAATTCAACGGCAGAAGGAGAAGGGCGTCCAGGAGTTGAAGGACACGGTGGCCAACCTCTCCGTCCAGATCGCCTCGAAGGTCCTCGAAAAGGAAGTCAACGAAGCGACCCATCGCCAGCTCATCGACACCCTGATCAAGGACCTCGGCAAAGTGCAACGCTCCTGAGTAACCGACTATCCCCATGCCGCACGACCCCATCAACACCGGTTACGCCCGCGCCCTCTTCGAGATGGCCCGGGCCGAAGGTGTCGTCACCCGCGTCGAGGAGGAATTGTTCCGTCTTCGCGAGTTGCTGAAGAAGAATCCCGACCTGTTGGAGTTTCTCAAGGACCCAAACGTCAAACACGAAGGCAAGCGCCAGGCGCTCGCCGCCCTCTTTCAAGGCCGCATCCATCCGCTCGTGCTCAATACCCTCATCACCCTCAGCGATCAGGATCGCGGGGGACGCGTGTTGCACGTCATTGAGGAATTTGACAGCAGCGCCGATGACGCGCGCCAAAACGTCAGCGGGGAAATCACGACCGCGATTTCGCTGGATGACGCGACGCTCAAGCGTCTCGCGACGGAATTGTCCCGCATCACGGGCAAGAGCGTGCAACTTTTCCAGCGGGTTGACCCGGCGATTCTCGGCGGCGCCATTATCAAGGTTGGCGAACAAATCATTGACGGCAGCCTGCGCCGCAAACTCGATCAAATTAAAGAACGTTTAGCGCAGTAACGAGGAAGACCATGCCCGACACCCTTTCACTCGACTCCAAACAAATTTCCGACGTCTTGCGCCGCAGTATTTCGGAGTACAAGTCCGAAGTCAGCGTTCAGGAAGTCGGCGAGGTCATCGACTGCGGCGACGGCATCGCCCGCATCAA
>JBGOTY010000014.1:0-20785 GCA_041476745.1 Verrucomicrobiia bacterium
CCACCCTTGGAACATGCTGATGAAGTTGCCTGCGCCAGCTTCAGTCCCAACGGCCAGCGGGTGGTTACAGCCAGTCTTGACAACACCGCCCGCATTTGGGACGCCAATACCGGCGCACCGCTGACCCCGCCCCTGCAACACGCCAGCAATGTGTTCTGGGCCGCGTTTAGCCCGGATGGTCGGCGGGTGGTAACCGCCAGTGCCGACAAGACCGCGCGAGTTTGGGATGCCGCCACCGGCCAGCCCGTCACGCCCCCGCTGCAGCACGAAGATGCCGTGTGGCCTGCCGTGTGGCCCGCCGCCTTCAGCCCGGATGGATGCCTTGTGGTCACCGCCAGTCAGGACAAGACCGCGCGCATTTGGGACGCAGAAACCGGTCAACCTGCCTCCCCGGTTTTGCAGCATACTGGCAAAGTGTGGTGGGCGACTTTCAGTCCGGATGGGCGGCTGGTGGCCACAGCCTGTGAAGATCACACGGCGCGGATTTGGGATGCGCACACGGGTGCGCCGGTCACGCCGCCGTTGCCGCACAGCGATGAAGTCACTTACGTCGCTTTCAGCCCGGATGGTCGAAGCCTGGTGACCGCCAGTGGTGAATCCATTTTTGAAATTATCGAGGTCGAGGGCCGCCCGGGTGAAGCACGGGTTTGGGATGTGGCAACCGGCAAGCCCTTGACTCCACCGATGCAACACAAGTGGAGCGTCTACTACGCCGCGTTCAGTCCCGATGGCCGTTACGTGGCCACTGCCAGCCGGGACCAGACCGCGCGGGTTTGGGATGCCAAAACGGGTGAGCCGCTCACACCGCCGCTCCTGCATGGCGACCTTGTGTTCCGTGCCGCCTTCAGCCCGGACGGCCGACGTTTGGCGACCGCGAGTTTCGATCACACGGCCAGGATTTGGGACCTCGGCAAAGAGCAGCGGACCGTGACGGAGTTGGAAAAATCATGGCTTGCGGGTGGATTCAGGTTTGGCACCGACGGTCGACTCATTGCCGGAAGATACCTCGGTGGGACCGCTCGAGTGTGGGATGCTCTCACCGGAATCCCCACCACGCCGCATCTGCATACCAACGTATCGGAAGTGACCCTCAGTCCGGATGGCCGCCTGTTGGCGACGGCGGGCGCGGACCACACCGTGCGTCTTTGGGATGCAAATACGGGCGCACCTGTCACACCACCCCTGCCGCACGATGGCAACATTCCCTGGATTGCCTTTAGTCCCGACGGCCAGCGGATAATCACTGCGAGTGAAGATAAGACCGCTCGCATTTGGAACGCCAATACCGGCGTCCCGCTGACTCCGGCTTTGCAACACGCGAGTAATGTCTTGTGTGCGGCGTTTAGTCCGGATGGTCGCCGGGTCGTCACGGCGAGTGATGACAAGACCGCGCGCGTCTGGGACGCTTCCACGGGCACTGCTATTACGGCTCCTTTGCCGCATAGTGCTGGAGTGAGGCTCGTCGTTTTCAGTCCCGACAGTAGCCGCGTGCTCACGGGGACCAGGGACGGCTGGGCGCGGGTTTGGGATGCGCATACGGGCAACCCCATCACGCCGCGCATGAAACACGAAGGTGACTTCTATTATCAAGGAGTCCAGTCCATGGCCTTCAGTCCAGACGGACACCGTTTCGTCATCGCTGACAATAATGACATGACGGCGCGCGTGTGGGACGCCGATACCGGCGCGCCGGTCACTCCTCCTCTCCGCCACGGCAAGGCGGGAGTTCTGCGTGTGGCGTTCAGCCATAATGGCCGTTACGTGCTCACGATCTGCCGGGACAACAGTGCGCGCGTGTGGGATGCGACGACCGGCCAGCCGATAACGCCACCGCTCAAGCACAAAGGTTTGCAGGACGCCATGTTCACCTCTGATGACCAGGTAGTAAAAATAGTGTGCTACGAGCAAAAGCACGACACCGTTGAGAGTTTGAATCTGGCGCCTGACAATCGTCCCACCAAGGAACTCCTGCTCCTCGCCCAATTGCTTTCATTCCATCGGCTGGATCCCAGTGGCGCGCTCGTGCCTTTGGATTCGAAGATTGCTTTGGACAACTGGCGAAGTCTTCACCAGCGCTGACCGAGTGGGGTTTCTAGAGGTGATTTTTACCGAAAAGGGGTGAAAACGGGGTTTTGGGGCGGTTTTGGCTGGATGGAAGCGCCCGGATTTGCGAGCGTGAACGCCGCTGCGCCCAGCGGCGCGACGGCCCGGCGAAACGAGCGGAACCGGGCGCTTGACAACGAAAACGCGCGGGCGCGGCACGTGGCGAGCCGGTTGCGGGACATGAAGCGCGGCGCGGTGCGACCGGGGGCCGCGGTCAGCGCCCCGATCTCGAAATCGGGGTGAACCTGCGGCTACAGCACGGTTGACCCAGTCGCGCAATTCGTATATTCTAAGTTCAGAATGATTGTCCCGCTTTCCAAGATTCAGGTGCGTCGCGACACGGACGGTGTGTGGATCGCGAAATCGAGGTTGTTGCCCGGGTGTCATGCCCATGGTCGTGACCGTGGCGAGTCGATCTTGCGCTTTCAGGAAGCCGCCAAGGTCCACCTCGAGGCTCTCTTGGAAACAGGCCGACCCATCCCGCCCGCCTTTCGTGACCGATTTGTCCTGACCGTCTAGCCGTGGGCAGGTATCCGTCATACAATTGCCGCCAGTTGGAACGCCGTCTGCGGGAGATCGGCTGTGAACTGGTGCGAACCAGCGGCAGTCACCGCCATTATTCGAACCCGTTTCACCCTGACCGTCTGATCACCTTCGCGTACCACACGGGAGATGTCCCGCGCGGGATCATCGCCGACATCGTCGAAGACCTCGGCATCTCCCGCGACGATTTTTATTTTAAGAGATTTTGAGCGCCGGCAGCCGGGCTCGTTGTCCTACAATCCCCGGCGGTGCGGGCCGCTATTGCCAGCAAAGCGCAGAAGTGACATGTACTATAGAAAGATGACACCAAGAGACTGGGACTATTTTATGGTCATTTTACTGATCTCAGCCGCTCTTGCCGCCATTGCCATCCACTTTTCAAATTAAGAGACTACCAAGAGATGAAGGAGAGCCGTAAGGGTCAGTTGTTCGGGATGATTGTTTTCTTCATTATCCTGCTATGGATTGCGTTTTTTGTTTACCGTGAACGAATGGCGGGTCGTCTTTCAAATTAGGACACTACCGCGTCGCGCGCGCACTTGAAGTGGGCCGGCGGGGGTGGTACAAATGTTTATTGGCAAACTACCCGAAAGGTGATGATGAAACGTTTGGTATTCCTGTTGACGATAATCTTTGCGGTACCGCTGCTTGGTTTGGTCGGTGGTTGCGGCAAGCTGAATGATCAGGAGCCGTCAGCGCGCCCGGCGCCCGCGGGAGCGAAGAACACGGGGGCGCTGACGAATATCGCTGCCAATGGCTCGGGCGCTGTGGCGTTGGGGGGCGGAACGACAACGCCTGGGGGTGAATTGAAGGTCGGCGCGGCGAGCGCGCAGCAAAGCCTGATGGCGCCAGACGGAACGGTTTACGTGGGCGAGGTCAGTAACGGCAAGCCGAATGGTCAGGGAGCGCTTTCGGATACGAGGGGGTCCTATCAAAAGGGTGAATGGCGGAATGGCGCGGTGTACCGGGTCAGCGGAACGTGCGTGTTGCCCGATGGGACGAAGGAAACGGGGACCTGGAATAATGACGGGACGAAGTGCGGTGGGACGATTTGGTTTACAGATGGACGGATCTACAAGGGAGACTGGGTGATCGTGGAGGGGAAAGCCGACCTGCCTTACGGCATGGGGGCGATGACCTGGCCCGATGGGCGGCAGTATGCGGGCCACTTCGTGAATGGGAAGATGGACGGCGTCGGGAAGATGACGTATCCGGATGGCAAGGTCGAGGACGGTTCGTGGAAGCGGGACGCATTTGTGGGAGCGGCGAAGTAACGAGCCCTACGCGCGCGACGGGTCGCCTCTTTGGCCTCATCAATCCAATTGTCTGATGAATGAGACCTGTTTCCTCACCTGAAAGGTCCTGGGGGCTCCTGCGCCTTATTTGCCGCCTGCGATCCCAAAGTCGAACATCTTTAAGGTGCTCACCATATTCGCGCCCATCAGTTGCACGAAGACGTATTCTCCCGGTTCAAGACTGGCCGGAGCGACTTTGAAAATGCCGTCTGAAATCTTCTCGGTTGTAAAGTTTCTGACATCTTTTTTGTTTAGCCCGGTGCGATAGCCGCCCATGCTCGATTTGCTGATTTCGATCCGCCGTACCCAGGCTTCGTGGTCTTTGTGACCCTCCATGACGCCGAGGGCGAAATCATCCGGCGAAGTCGCCGAAACATCCATGCTGCCAAGACTTGTCTCCGTCTTGGTGAAGTAGAAATAGAAAACTGGCTGCGGGTCTGAGAGTTGCATTTCGGCGTGGGGTCCGGCGAGGACGGCGCGGGTTTTCATCGAACCGCCAAACGCTGCGCCCCATGCGCTCCCGGTGGTCAGTCCCTCGACACGAGACGGATTCATTCTGGTCAGTTTGGGTTTGCCGTCGATTTCTTGAAATAGATAAATGCCAGATTGATGGGGGGCTTTCGGATCGTTCGGATCGGCTGGAGCAGCGGCTACGGCAGGCGCGGCGGGCACGGCAGGTTTTGCGGGAGTCGAAGATGCGACCATCGCTTGAATAATCGCATCGGATATTTGCGCGTCCTTCAATTGCCTCAACGCCGGGATGGTCGTATCGAACTTGCAGGTCGAGGATTTGATTTTGCTGACAATGACATCGTCGCCAAGCCCGAGACTTTTCATCTCGGTGATCGAGGCGTTGGTCAGGACTTCGTCGGCGGCAAATGACGGTCCCGCGATTGAGACAAGGGAAATCACCGCGAGTAGCGCGAGCGCGTATTTCATAAGGTTTCTCCCCTTCCCGTTGAGGCGCAGGCTAGCAATCGACGCGGCGGAATACAATGACAATTGTTTGCGGGCAGGCGCGTACAGCAGCGGTTCTCGCCTGGCAACGGCGCGCACAGGAGCACGGCGTCGTGGTCGGCCAGGCGCCCGGAGCCTTTACCCGTGCAGTCAGTTCGGGTTGATGCGCTGTTCATGCTTTCAAGTTCTTGGAAAGCTCCAAGCGTTGTAGTCCGATTCAAAACGTTCCAGTACCGCATTTCCTGTCACCGCTTCATCCTTTTCCGGTACTTATACGGTGATATGATGACGACCCAGACAATGCCTGCGGCAGCGAACAGCGACGCGCAACTGGTGGAATGGAGCCTGACGGGCGACCGCGACGCCTTTCGGAAGATCGTCGAGCGGTATCAATCGCTGGTCTGCTCGATCACCTACAACGCGACGGGCAGCCTGACCCTGAGCGAGGACCTGGCCCAGGAAACTTTTCTCGCGGCGTGGAAGCAGCTTTCCGAACTGCGCGAGCCCGCGCAACTCCGGGCCTGGTTGTGCGGAATCACCCGCTTCCTGGTCGGCAAACAACTCCGCCGACAGGGCCACGAGCCCATTCACGCCGCGGAGCCACTGGAGGCGATTCATGATCCGCCATCACCGGATCCGTCGCCGTCGGCGCAGGCCGTCAGCCGTGAAGAAGAGGCGATTCTCTGGCGCGCGCTGGAACGGATTCCCGATGCCTACCGTGAGCCGCTGATTTTGTTCTACCGCGAACAACAGTCGGTTGAGCGCGTGGCGGTCGAGTTGGAGTTGAGCGAGGATGCCGTGAAGCAACGGCTCTTCCGCGGACGCAAGCTGCTGCACGAAGAAGTGGTCGCGTTCGTGGAGGGAGCCTTGGGCCGGTCGGCGCCGGGTCAGGCGTTTTCGGGGGCCGTGCTGGCGGCGCTGCCGCTGACAATGGGTTCGGTGGCCACGGCAACCGCTGGCGCGACGGCAAAAAGCTCGGCAGCGGCGAAGTTGGGTGTTTGGGGCGCGTGGCTGGCGCCCGTCATCGGCATTCTCGGCGGAATCGCCGCCCATTGGTTGGTGATTCAAGCGGCTCCAACTGATCGCGAACGCCGGGTCACGAAGATCGCCTTCATCAGCCTTTGGGTCTTCGTGCTGCTCTGGTGCGTGGTCGGACAGCTTGGCATGCGCGCCTTGAGCCAACGGATGCGGTGGACCGACCAGACTTATTTTGCTGTGATGGCGGGCTACTGGTGGCTCTACGCCGTCATTTGCGCCACGTTGACCATCGTGATGTTTCGCCGTTTTCTGGCCCTCCGCCAACAGAGCGAGAAGGCTGGCGAAGTGCATCGGCCGGGCATGAGACCTTTTACGCCGGTCACAAATGCTGTGATGGTGGGCGGCACGTGCCTGGCCGTCTTTTCGTGGCTGATTTGGGTGGCGTGGCAGGCGCGCGACGCGGGGGCCGCCGTAATCATCGCCGGGCTGATGGTGGGGTTGGGTATTTGGAATTACCTTAATCTTCGAGGCAAGATCGGAATGGCGGCAATGCGAGCCGTGGCCGGGCATCTGACTTTGGCATGGGCAACGGTCTTGGTGATATTGAACCTGCGTTTGAACACGTGGCTGGCGGCCGCACATCGTAGCAGTCTTGCCGAAATCCACCACCTTCTGCCCGCGTGGGTGACTCCCTTGCTCACACTGGCCCTGGTGCTCTGGGCTGGATTGGTCCTGGCGCTGACCAAACCCGCGAGCCACGGCTAGCCGCCCTACTACCTGCCGCGTTACACGTGGCAGGCCGGAGGGGGCCTACAACGCGCGACGGCGCGACGGGTGGGCGGGTTGGGGTTGGGTCTTCTTCGTGAGGTAGTGCTGGACCGAATCGACGAGGACGAGTTTTTTGCCGCCGCCGCCTTCGTAATCGAGCCAGCGCCATTCGAGTTGGCCACCGTCGCAGAGGTTATGGACGGTTTGGATGCCGCAGGCGATGAGCTCGGCAGCCTCGGCGACGCAGACCCACGAGGAGGGTCGCCGCATCCGCAGGCGGACTTCGCCATTGATCGGCGAGGGTATCATCTCGATAAACCATTGCTGCTGAAAGACGGACGGCGCGGGCCCGGGGATCTTCGTGTGCTTCACTGGCTGGCGGGTGTGGCGCATCGGGGGAATCGAGATCAAAACGGCGGCGGGCGGTGATTCATCATGCGGCTGTCCAGGCTTCGCGTCCTTCGGCGGCGGTGATGCCACATCCTATTGGATCAGAAAATGGGGACCGCGGCGTGAAGGAGGCCACGCGCGCGGTCCGTGGGCCGTCGCCGGGGATTGGGCGCGACGGCGGTTGATCGAGCGTTTGGGCCTGGGCTGGCCAGCGCGGTGGCGCCGGCGGGCGATTTTCCACGGCCCTCGCAGAAGCGGTTGCGGCATGGGCTCGATCGGGTGTGCTGAAGATTGGGGAATCGGGCCGTGGGACGAGGCCCGGCAGAAAAAGTTCGGGTCGGCGTTTTCGGGCTTGTCTTTGCCCCGAAGTTTTGGTTCTCTTTGGAACGAACCAGTACAAATACAAACATAGAAGCATGCTGCACAAGATATCGAGAAACGATAGCCATGTCAACAAAAAAATCAAGTTCCGATAGCCGCAAGGTATTCACGGCCAACTTCTGCATGTTGCTGGCCGCCGCCGATTGGACCCAGACCGAAGCTGCACAACAACTGGGCATCAGCCAGGGATCGGTAAGCGACTTCACCTCCGGCAAGCGTGTGCCATCCACCAAGGGCATCGAGTCAATCGCCTACCGCTTGGGAGTCCCCGCCGAGGTCTTCACATCCAGGCTCATTCCGCTCGAGCAAATGCGCAAACTGCTCGCGGGCAACCGCTCATCACGGATCGCCGAATCCAGTACACCCTACCGCACCAACCGGCCCGACCTGCCCGGGCTCCGCAAGTTGAAGCTTCGCTGGAAGCGAAAATCCAAAGACCGCGACGAAATCAGGGTCGCCTTGCGCGTCCTGTTCCGTGACCAGGGCGATAAGTTGATCGCGTGGCTCGAGGCGCCGTAAAGCAAGAGACCACTCGCGGCGAGAGCCCCGTTCCCAAGCTCGGTTATGAACTACGGGGTAAAACTGAATTTTCCTTCGCAAACAATCTGGGCGAGTTGCTTGCGGTCGCTGGGGACTTCCCGCTCCTGCAACTTGGCAGGTAGATCCTCTTTGCGCCCCGGCCTGCCAATGGCCGCCATGGCCTGGACTTCATAACCCTCAGGAATCTGCAGGTCACGCCTGGCCTTCTCGTAATCGAAGCCCGCCATGCCGTGGACGACGAGTCCGTGCAGGGAACCTTGCAATGCGAGCTAACCCCACGCCGCACCCGTATCGAACGCATGCGTGATGCACGGCTGGTTGCTGTTCTCGAACGTCGTGCGCGAAATCATCACCACCAGTACCGCGGCGTCTTCTGCCCAGCCCTGGTTAAACTCCACCAGGAGATTGAAAAAGAACGGCCAGTTGACTGTGTCGCGACGCGCATAGAGAAACCGCCACGGCTGCCCGTTGTAACTGGGCGGCGCCCATTTCGCCGCCTCAAACAAGCCCAGCAATTCCTTGTCGGCAATGGGTTCGCCCGAAAGCGCGCGTGGCGACCAACGGTCGAGAAAAAATCTGTCGACAGCCTGCTCGGGCTTCCGCACTTCGCTTGCATTCATCTTCACAATCGCCATGATTGCGGTCTCCTGGTTGAAGGTGTGTTCGCCGCGCATAGCCTACGCGCACCGTGTCGACATTTCAAATCGCGCCCGGCTTGTCAGTCTGGCCGCGCCTCGTCTCGGGCATTTTCCAGCGGCGTGTGGGAGGCGCACAATGGACACTTCGAAGGCGCCCACAAGTTGCCCGGCAACTGCGCGATGGATTCCACCGGGATGTCGTGTTCGGCGGAAAGGCGGACAGCGGCGTTGCCCAGCACGAGCAGCGCGCCAATGACTACCGGGTTGGCACCGCAAAACTGCAAGTCGGTCAGCGTGCCGCACACGGCCGATCCCGCATTGATCGCATCGTCCGCAATCGCGACCTTCTTTCCGCGGAGCGCTGCGCGAAGACCGCTGGGGATGCGGTAGGTAATGGAAGACGAAGTCTGGCGATCCGCCGGCACGATCCGCTCGGCGAAACAGAACTCCACATGGAGCGCGGTCGCAAGCGATTGCGCCAGGAACGCGCCGCCAACCAACGGTCCGCATACCGCCTGAACGTTGTACTTCGTGAACCGCGCTGCCAGTTCGGTGATGAACGGTTGCAGACGGCTCGGCTGCAGAAGCAGCCTGTCGAGGTCGAGCCACAAGTTGCCGTGATGACCGGATTCAAATTGGAAGTGCCCACTCCGGGCCGCCAACAACCTCGAGAGTTCCTGTTCCATCAGAGACATAACCATCGATGGGCGCTAGCCGCGCTCTTGCTTGAGCGCATACGCCAGGAATCCTATCCAAAAGACTAGCCGACCCGGCAGGCTGCCGAACCTGACCATGAAAATGTAACCTGGCGTGCCACTACCGACGACAATGGCATGCGCGACAATCAACAACGTGACGCAAAAACCGAGCACGCTGCCCAAGAGAAGCAAAACCACTGGCCAACTCTTGTCGCGGAATATAAGTATCAGAGACCCGACCAGGGGAAACAAGGAAAAGAATGCTGACAATAATACGTTAACATTCATCATGGGCATCATGCCTCCGGGTTTTTCCAATGCCAGTATACAGCCACGTCAACTTGCTTATGCGACTGCTGTCGCCGCCGAACGCCCTGGGCAACGAATCAGCTTCGAACTGACAATGTCGAATGGCTTCTACCTCGCCGCCGAACGAGATTACGCTTTTTGTGAATGCAACGCGATGCGATTACCTTCGCTGTCCATGATCACCGCGCGAAAACCGTAGGGGCCGATCGGTTCCTTGGCCACGACGATCTTGCCACCGTTCTGCTGGGCGGCCTTGATGGCGGCATCCAGTCGTCCCTCGACGCTAAGGTAAATCAAGGGTCCGTGGTCGGACGGACGGTTGTCGCTGGCCTTGTAGAGACAGCCCGAAACATTGGTCTCCGCGTGCGGAAGCAGGCCGAACTCCATGCCCGGCTTGGATTCCTTCTTCACCGGCGTGCCGAGGATCGCCGAATAAAACTTCATCGCTCGGTCCAACTCCGCGACCGGAATATCAGTCCAACAAATCGTGTTGTTCATGACCTCGAATCTCTCCCCGTCAAATGTTCTCGCCAACTGATGACAGCCGCGAGTACCAAGCGCGCCCCTCCCTCAACCAGCCTTGTCTTCCAGATATCGCTTCAACGGCTCCCAGTAATGTGTCCGCCAACCCTTGTTCTTGTCCCGGTAATCATTTGCCGGTACGCCCACCTGCGAAAAGCGCAGCGTGGTCCGGCCCCCGGCCGCCTTCGAGAGCTTGAACGCGACAATGGTATAGATCCCCTTGGCCCAATTCCGCGACCGCCACGCCTGCACGATGTGTTTGCCCGGCTGCAACTCCAACGTGATCCCGTTGATGTACGTCCCGTAACACGTAAACGTCCCGCCCACTCGGCGGTCGATCCGGGCACGTTCACCCGTAAACTGCGCGTGCTTCTTCTCCTCCATCAACGCTGCGTAAACCCTCGCCGGTGTGGCGCGAATGGTTACTCGATGTCTGATCTCCTTCGTCATGGCGAACTCGGCTTGGCCGCGCTACAACACTTGCACATGCCACCGCACATCTTCTTCAATCCCAGCAGGATCAACAGGATCGGCCAGGTGATCTCGACGGTCCGGGGGCTAAGCACATTCAACGCGCCCAGCAGAAAGGTGAGACCGATCAGGACGATAAACAGACCGCACATTTTGTGGCAGAGACAACCGCATTTACTTTCCGACGCTGGCATGGCCGGCTCCTTTCATGGGTTGACAGCAGTGCGATTTGATTCATCCCATTTCGCTTTCCCAAAGGCAAGCGGAATAAGAAGAACCTGTCGCGCTTCCACCGCTAAACGCCTCGAGGCGATTTGTGTCCTTGCTCGCCGCCTCGCTCATCCAGCCTTTCGTTTGTGAATGATGAGTGTATTGGCGTCTGGATCGGAGATGACAGCCATGTGGCAGACAGGCGTCTCCGTGGGTTCGGTGATGATTTTGCAGCCGCTATCCTGAAGACGTTTGATGGCCGCCGGGAAAACCTGCGGCGCTTCCCGTCTCATTTTTTCGCGCGTATGTCAAGCGATCGGAGGGAATTCAAAATCTGGTCTTTCACATCCCCTTCCTTCCGATTCGTCAACATGACAAACTCACACGTGTATCCGGGACTCCTGCCCAATCCCTGGAGTATATACCGGCTGCCTTTTAGTGGATCCGGGCGACTGTCCGTCAGTTCAAAATAGAAGTACGTGAAAGCGCTGCCCTTCAGCTCTTGCACTTTGATCTCTTTTTCCACAACCGCCGACATAAGCCGTTGTCCTGCGGTAAGGAGTTGGCTTTTCATTTGATCGTCGGACAGCTTCACCGCACTCCTGGCCAGCACCATGCGCATTTCGCTGACCTTGTTCGTGTCGGAAAGGATCAGATGCGCGGGCTGTCCGCCCTCCGCCGAAGCGAACTGGACCCGGATCGCTTGTGGTACCGCAATCGTCAGCGTCCCTTCCCCTTTCAACTCGAAACGTTTGACGTCGGCCCCTCTGGCAGACCAAACGCTTCCCGCCACCAATAACCATGTCAGTGCAAAGATCTTCATTCGATTGTCCCCGCCTTGAAAGAAAGTATATGTCTGCTTCGTCGTGGACGCCAGACTTCTCGTGGATCGTTGGGATAAGCCGCGCGCCGTTACAGCCATCGCCGCACCCGCGCTTTGTAGGCCCGATACTCTTCGCCAAATTTCGCTTCAAGGTAACGTTCCTCGCGGTCGATGACCAAACGCCGCACCGCCACCACCACCGGCGCCAGCGTGAGAAGCGGCCAAAGGGCGTTGGTCACCATTGCCAGGCCCACTTGGAGCAGCGCCAAACCCAGATACATCGGGTTGCGGGTAAAACGATAGGGTCCCGTGAACACTAGCGCCGTCGTCGGTTGCATGGGGTTCGGTGTCGTGCCGGCCCGGTGGAACAGCCAGGCCGGCCAGATCGCCAGCAGCAAACAAACTCCGATCAATACCCATCCGATCACACGCTCGATCGACGCCAAGTCGCTCCCCGTAGGCACGGTCCTCACCGGACAATACCAGTGCAACAGAAAGGCCGCCCCGATTCCCACTGCGTAGAGCAACGGCGGAAACACGCGCACGCCCGAACTCTCGGCAATCGAATCGTGATTCATGGTTTCCGGGCAAAGATATAGGCACGCCGACTCTGGTGTTCGACCTCCGGATAGGGGTCTCTCTCGATAATCTCCTCGACCTCGAACCCGGCCGACTTCAGATAGCCCGCCATTTCATCCGTGCGAAAAAACACGAAGTCCACGGATACTTTGCAACCCCACCACTCCTCCAGATGTTTGATCTCATCGCCGATGTGGAATGTCAGCAACAGCAGCCCTCTGGAGTGCAGAACGCGCCGCAACTCGCGCAGCGCTCGCACCACGTCGTCTCGCGGAATATGAATGATCGAGTAGAATGCCACGATGCCTGCCCACGCTTCATCCTCCACGTCCAGCGCCAGCATGTCGCCCTGCTCGAAGTCGATGCCCGGATTCAAGCGGCGGGCGCGCACAACCATCTCGGGCGACAAATCAATGCCACAAACCTGTACCCCGCGTTCGTGCAGGTAACGCGCGACCTGCCCCGGGCCGCAGCCCATGTCGCACACCAGTCCGACTTCCCGCACGCTGTCGGCAAATCGGTCCAAGAGTTGGCAGTCGAGTGGCTTGTGCCGCAACTCGTCGTAGATGCGCGCCACGTATTCATCCGCCACCAAATCGTAGCTGCCCGCAACGTCGTTGGTCTTTCGGTTGGGCATGGGAGTGTCGCCAGGTGGTCAATGGCTTACGCGCCGCCGCTCTCGATTTTCTTGATTCTCAGGAGGTGCCGGCCACCTTCAAATCCAGCGTGCAGCCAGGCATCGACGATGCGGATCGCTACCTCTTCGCTGACCATCCTCTCGCCAAGGGAGATAACATTCGCGTTGTTGTGTTGTTTGCCGAGCCGCGCGGTGTTCTCGTTCCAGCAAACGGCGCAGCGGATACCCCTGACTTTGTTGGCCACGATCGCCTCGCCGTTCCCGCTGCCTCCCAGAACGATCCCCAGATCGGTTGCCCCTTTCGCCACGCTTTCGGCCGCGGGCCGGATAAAATCCGGATAGTCGACCGGCGCTTCGCTGCCCGTCCCAAAATCGACAACCTCGTGCCCCGCGGATCGCAAGTGCGCCGCGACGATCACCTTGTAACGAAATCCCGCATGGTCCGACGCAATGGCAATTTTCATCCTGACACCATAATCGTCAACACAACCAATCTCACAAGGAAAAACACCCGGTCAGGACCTGCCCCGCGAGCTATCAGGTCACGTCAACACCGGGTGCCTGCCAGACGACGCCCATGAAGTATTTCAATCGAGTAAACGAGGCGCCGGGCAAAAGCTGACCGTAAACCTTGCGAAAGCCGTCTGCCGATAGGAACCGGTCCGTCGTCACGTGAACGAGCCAGGAACGCGACACGCGAAATCGGAAAAGCCGCCACGCGGGGTGAAGGCCGTACCGTAATGCATCCGGCGGAAGCCTCAGGCAGGACAAAGCCACGCATAGCAATGTGTGGCGAGCAAAGACGGGCCAGCGGACGACATTGTCGACGAGAATCAAACGACCACCCGGCTCGAGCGCCGCTTTCAGCACTCCCAAAGTCCGGGGCACATTTTCCAGATGATGGAACGCGGTATGGCTGACAATCGCATCGAACTTCTGCTCCAGAACAAGCTGATTCGCGTCCGCCTGCCGGTACTCGATGTTGGCTGCGGCCCGTTTACCGCGGGCGATGGCCAGCATCGGCTCGGAAATATCGATGGCAACGACCGTTTGAAAATGCCGTGCGAGTTCCTCGGCGAGGATTCCCGTTCCGCAACCGACATCCAGGACGCGACCACGATTCGGCGGCAGGTGGCAGAGGAAAAAATCGGGCCTCCGTTCGAGTGAAGCCGCAAAGTCATATTCCTCCGCAAGATGATCGAAGGATCGAGGATCCCGGTCTTTCAAGACAGCGTTCTTCGCGTTACCAGACGCGCTGGTCTCCAACGGCTCCCCCACTCGGTTCTCTCTAGGCCGCGCTGGAGTACTGCGCGTCACCGAATCCCAAAATCGGGTAGAAAATGAACGGCAGGAAAATCAGCCCAATCGCGAATCCGGCCCCTTTTCCAAATCTCGCCGCAACGGCCACCAGGGTGATGATTGCAATGATAAGATTCACCAAGGGGATAAAAAAGAGGATCAGCCACCACCCCGGCTTGCCGGCAATTTGCAAGAGTATATAGACGTTATAGATTGGGATGATCGCGGCCCAGCCCGGCTTACCGGCCTTCTCGTACACCTTCCACATCGCGACGATTACTAGGACGATAAAGGCGAGTTCAATCAACAAGACCATTCTCATACCAGTCTCCTTTTCGCGTTTGCCTCGTTCGTTATAGCAGATTGGTCGGGCGACCTTTTCGTGGAGTCTCCCACGGCCTATCGCTTCCCGTCAGGTCAGAAGGTAAGCAGATCCGGAGCGTTAGCGGAAGACAATTCGGGACTTGTCCTTGCCAACCAGTCCGCACCATGTTTCATACAATACCCTCGGCCATTACTTCTCGGAATCCCTCCCCACATCATTCCCGCCCTTGGGAAAAATGAAGCGCACCACCAGTGCCACCAGCCCTCCGACCAGAAACAAGATTGCCAGGCCGCCAAGGGTTGCAAAAACGAAGCCGCCCACCAACAGAATCACCAGCGCAATGATGCCGAATGCCGCCACCAGCGCAACACCGCCCCAAAAGAAGGTGTCGATCCATTTTTCCTTGGTCTCTGGAGTTGGCGTGGGCGCAGGCGTTGGCTCGACAGGCGGCGGCTCTTCTGGCGGAATGAAGTCGTCGGGGAGCGGCGTCACCCCTTCCCGTTCGTCCAACACGCGGCGCGCCCGTTCCAGATCGGCATCCTCCACCTGTAGCCGCACCCCGCCGAGAACGCCCCCATAACCCAGCGACAGGCTATTCGCATCCGCCAGAAAGACGGGAATCCCCGCTTCTTCGAGCAGAGTCTTGTCCAACTCTGCCTCGCTCGGGTTGATGTATTGTCGGACCGTAACCATGCTCATCCGCCAATCCTGCGGCCTTTGTCAGGTCGTCTTTCTATCGATCCATTTATCCGTCTTGACCGGGGCGTACGCGCGAATTCTCGTCAGCAGCGACGCCTGATCGGAATCAACAATGAGCGCGTCCAATTGCGCCTGTTTGAGGAAGCGTTGCTGTACCATACGTTCGAGAAAATCAATCAGAGTATCGTAGTAACCCGCGACATTCAAAAAGGCGCACGGTTTTCCGTGGATACGCAGTTGGTTCCAGGTCAACATTTCGAAAATCTCTTCCAGCGTCCCGATCCCGCCGGGTAACGCCACGAACCCATCCGCAAGATCCGCCATCTTCTGCTTGCGTTGGTGCATGGTGTCGACCGGATAAAACTCCGTGACACCGCGATGTTCAACTTCCTTCGCAATCAGCGCGTGCGGGATGACGCCGATGACTTTGCCCCCGGCTTCAAGCACTCCATCTGCCAGGGCCCCCATCAACCCCACGTTCCCACCCCCATAAACCAGAGTGATCCCTTCGCGCGCCAACAACGCGCCGAAAGCTGTGGCTGTATCCTTGTATTCGGGAAGCAAACCCGGACTTGAACCGCAATACACACCGAGAGTTCGTATTTGCATAATCGTCAAGCACCACGAGCCGCCAGCGGCTGCCGTGCGTGTTCGTTTATCGTCGGCCCCTGTTGCTCTGCGCCTTGCCTTGCGCCGGGCGCTGTGTTGGATAGTGCCTTTTACTCTGCTCCGGTCGCCGTGTGGAGCGTTCCGACACACGCTTCGTAGGTTGCGCTGATCGCACAAACTCCCGCCGTTCGCGCTCCCGGCATTCCAACCGGATCGGACACCCGGTGAAGGCGTAGGCGGCGCGGATTTTATCGATCAGGAACCGCTTGTAGTGCGGCGTCAAAGCGCCCACGTTGTTGACGAACAACCGGAAAGTGGGCGGCTGCGTGGGCTTCTGGAAGGCGTAATAGACCTTGAACCGTTTCCCGCCAACATGGGGCGGCGGATACGCGTCGAGCGCCTGCATAAACAGCTTGTTCAGTTGCGGCGTCTCCACGTGCCGCGTCATCTCCTGCTCGATGACGGTGATTTGGTCGAAGAGTAGATTCAAATTCTGCCCCGTCTTCGCCGACCCAAACAACACCGGCGCCCAATCCAGGAAGAACAATTCCTTTCGCAACGCTTCCAGGTATTTTTCTCGGAAAGTGGTCTTTCTCCTCTTCCCCTGCGCCTCCAGTCGGTGGTCTTTTTCCTCTTCTTCCGCTGCGAGGTCCCACTTGTTCACCAGCACGACACAGCCGCGCGCGGCGTCCGCAATCTGTCCGGCAATTTTCTTATCCTGGTTCGTCACGCCCGCGACCGCGTCGAGCACGAGCACGGCGACGTCGCATTCGCGGATGCTCCGCTCCGCCCGCATCAGGCCGAATTGGTCCACCGACGTCTTGATCTTTCGCCGGTGCCGCAACCCGGCCGTGTCGACCAGCAAATACGATTTCCCCTTCACCGTGAACGGCACATCCACGGAGTCGCGCGTCGTGCCGGGAATATCGCTAACAATCGTGCGCTCGTCCTTCAGGATCGCGTTGATCAACGACGACTTACCGACGTTCGGACGGCCCACAATCGCGATGCGCGGCGTCCGCGCGGTTTCCGGTACCACGTTCGCCGAAAACGCTTCCGTGGCGGCATCCATTAATCTCTCAATGCCGGTGCCGTGCACTGCCGCGACGGAGAACGTCTTGTCGAAACCCAGCTCGGCGAATTCCGCTTCGTTCCGCGCGCGACCGGCGTTGTCCACCTTATTGACCGCGAGGAAAACCCGCTTGCCGCTCGATCGCAACTTGCGGGCAATTTCCTGGTCTAGCGGCACCACGCCTTCTGTAACATCCGCAACCATGATGATCGCGGTGGCCATTTCGATGGCGATCTCGGCTTGATGCCGCGCCGCGCTCGCGAGGACGTCCGCGCTCTTCTCATCGTCCATGAACCCGATCCCGCCCGTGTCGATGACCTCAAACGACTTCCCATCCCAGGTCGCCACGGCGCTGACACGGTCGCGCGTTACGCCGGGCTCTTCGTGGACAATGGCGATGCGACGGCGCGCGACGCGGTTGAAGAGCGTGCTCTTCCCGACGTTCGGGCGGCCCACAATGGCGAGGATATCGTGTGTTGTTTGCATCAAACCGCAAGTGCGGCATTTACGCCGCCTCTGCATCCTAGCGAACTTGTTGCGAATTCGCCAGCCGTTATATCCGCTCCCGCCGCGTTTCTGCTGGCCTCGAATTATCTTCGGGGCTAGCCTCGACCCGTGAACGCCCGGGAACTCGCGCTGGACTTGCTCAATGACTGGCAGAAATCGCGCCGGCTGGCCGACGAGCTTCTCGAACCTGCGCTGGCCGGGTCTGCACTCCGTGGCCCTGACCGCGCTTTCGTCACCGAACTGTTTTACGGCTGCCTGCGCCGGAAGCTGACACTCGAATTTCTGATCACCCAACTGGCCAACAAGCCCCCACAGCCCGTCGTCGCCAATATCCTCGAACTCGGTCTCTACCAGCTTTTCTACCTCAAAACGCCGGCGCATGCGGCCGTCAATGAAACCGTCGCGCTTGCCAAGACGCAAACCAGCGTCACCGAGACGAAATTCGTCAACGCGATCCTGCGGCGGGCGGAACGCGAACACGATGCACTCCTGGCGAGACTGGACGCGACCCGTGAGACCGCGCCGTGGATATACTATTCGCACCCGCAATGGCTGTGGGAACGGTGGACGGCGCGGTTGGGCCGCGAGCCGGCGGCGTCCCTCTGCGAATGGAACAACCAACGCCCTTCCATCTATCTACGGATCAACACGCTCAAGGCATCGACCAAACACGCCGATATCGACGCGGAACCGACAACGCATCCCCTTTGCTGGCGGGTGGTAAATGCGTCGGGACTTTTCCAAGGCAAATCGTTTGCGGGCGGCGAGTTCTACGTGCAGGATCCGTCCACACTCACAGCCGTGGACGTGCTCGACCCGCAGCCCGGTGAGTCGGTATTGGATACGTGCGCCGCGCCGGGTGGCAAGACGACGTACCTCGCGCAGAAGATGCAAAACCGCGGGCGCATTATCGCGGCTGATTTGTCGAGCTCACGGCTCGCACTCGTCGGGGAGAATTGCCGGCGCCTAGGCGTGACCATGGTGGCGACCCTGGCCTGCGAGGGAACGCATCTGGATCGTTGTCTCCGCGGCGAACAATTCGACCGCGTGTTGGTGGATGCGCCGTGCTCAAACACGGGCGTGCTTCGCCGCCGCGCCGACCTGCGATGGCGCATCGAGGAAAGGGAGATTCGCCGCCTCGCGACGCTACAGGAGAAGCTTCTGGTTTCGGCCGCGCCGTTTACCAAGCCGCAGGGCATCCTGGTTTACAGCACGTGTAGTCTCGAAGAAGAAGAAAACCAGCGAGTAGTCGAGCGGTTCGGCAGGTCGCACCCGGAATTCGCGCTGGAAACAACCCAATCCATCTTTCCGCCACGCGACGGCATGGATGGGGCGTTCGTTGCCAGGTTCTGCAAAACAAACACCGCGTAAGGCGGAACCCAGCCTCACGCGGTGCGTGGTGAAAGACGGAAAGTCTAGTTATTAGCTGGCGGCGGCGGCGGCGATGGTGGTGTGGATGGTTTGCGGTCCGGGTTCGGTCCACCGCGTGGGCCGCGGCCAGGACCGTTTGCGAGGGCTTTATCCAGCTTTGTCTTCTGCTCATCGGTGAGGGAGGCGCGCAGCTTGTCGACGTAGCCCTTCCGAATATCCATGAGACCTTTGCGTTGGTCGGCCAGCTTCTTCAGGGCTGCCTGATCATTTGATTCCCTGGCTGCGCGCATCTCTTCGCGGGCCTTTTCGGGATCGTAATTGTTGTCAGCCTGCCATTTCGCGGCGTCCTTCTTGAAGCTCGCTTCCAGCGCGTCATACTTGGTTTTCTGATCGGCTGTCAGCGCGAGTTCGTCGAGCACGCGTGGCGGCAACAGATTGTCCATCATATTACCCCGCATCGGCCTGGGGCTCTCCGGCGGCTTGGCGGCGGGTTCATCCGCGGCCCGCGCGCCGACGGCGGCCACAAGACCGATCAAACAGGCGATTATCATTCCGCGTTTCATTGGAGTCTCCTTTGGTTTGTTTGGTATTTCGCAATAAGATTCTTTGGCAATTCAGGAGGCGTCAAGGCGCTGGCGACGGGGCCGGGGGTGGCGCGCCATTACCTTCGGGGGATGACGGCGTCTTTGATTCGTTTGTCGAGTTTGGCACCGGGTCTTCACCGGGATGCGCGCGATGCCACTGCTGGTCAAACTCCTGCCTGTGTCTGCGGAATTCTTCGCGGGCTTTCTGCCGTTCCTCGGGCGTCATCTGCTCCCATTTTTGCCTGTTCTGTTTCAGCTTCTCACGCTCCGCCGGTGACATGTTCAGGAAACGTTCGATGCGGTCGTGAACAAATTTACGTTCCTCGGGCGGCATCTCGGAGAGCGCCCGATGCAGACGCATCAATCGCGACTTCGCTTCGACCGGCATCTTGGTCCACTGCTCGTTCAGCCGCTGCTCCTGCTGGGCGCGCTGTTCCTCGGTCATGGCCGATTTGGCCCTGGGTTTGTTGGTCTGATCGGTCGGTGCGGGCGTTGGCAACGTCGGTTGCTGCGCCAGTCCTGTTCCCGCCCCGACGACAATCAGCAGGACCGTTAGCCGAAAGTTCCGCCTCATAGATGATTGTCTCCCTCAATCTGGTCGAGGTTGGCGATCACATCGAAGTCCTCCAGATAGTCCGCCTGCTGCACACGCGCGTAAAGCTCAGCGCGCCTCCGCTCCTGCATCCGGTCGCGCTCAACCCACCCGCCCACACTGAGCGCAACGACGGCCGCGGCGAGCGTCGCCCAACGGACGGCCGGTTGCCAGAACCACAAACGATCAATGGCCGGCTGCTCGTCCAGTCGCCGCAACGTGCGCTCGACAAACCCGAACGATGGCTCAGTGCCCGGCTGACGTTCGATCACTTCCCACGCGCCCGCGTAAGCCCGCCACTCGGGACGACAGTCCGCGCAAGCCGCGACGTGGGCGTCGAAAGCCGCCTGCTGCGACTCAGCCAGACGCCCATCCAACCGCTCGTCAAACTGTTCTCTGATTGTCTGGCACCTCATAGTTCCCTTCCGTTTATTGCAACACCGCGCGCGGCAAATGGTTTCACGGGTAATAGCCGCGGAGTTTTTCCTTCAGCGTCAGGCGCGCGCGGTGAAGCAACGATTTCGTGGCGGAAACCGTGCAACCCAGCACCTGCGCAATCTCCTCATAGGACAGGCCCTCGTACCGGCACAGGATCACTGCCGTCCGTTGCGTCTCGGGCAATTCCTTGACGGCTTCCATGATCTTCTTCTTCAACTCGCTTTCGATGACTTCCTGCGCGGGGTCGGGTGTGGTTGTATCCGTCGCCTGCCAGCTCGCGCTCTCCGGATCAGTTGGATCTTGCAGCGCCTCGAGCGATTCGGCAGCGTGCCGACTGCGGCGGCGGTGCTCGTTGAGAATCGTGTTGCGGGTGATGGTGAAAAGCCAGGTGGTAAACTTCGCGGTCGGTTGGTAGCGTTTTGCCGACCGATACACCTGCAGAAACAC
>JBGOTY010000015.1:0-20307 GCA_041476745.1 Verrucomicrobiia bacterium
CATGAAGAGGACATTGCCAGACAAGCGCGCCGCGTCATCCGCATCCGCGATGGTTTGATCGCCAGCGATGAACGGAAATCCGGGCCATCATGAACCTGTTGACTGAGATTCGTGAGGGATTTGGCATTTCCTGGAGCGCGATTCGCGGCAACAAGCTCCGCTCCATCCTGACCACACTGGGAATCGTGATCGGGATTGTCACCGTCACCCTCATGAGCGCTGCGATTGAGGGATTGAACAACGCCTTCCTGAAGAGTGTCTCGGCCCTCGGCGCGGATGTGTTCTACGTGCAACGCGATAGCTGGATCAATGCGACAGAAGCCGATTGGCTCAACTCACAAAAGCGCCGCCCGATCACCGTCAAGGAAGCCGAGGCCCTCGCCGACGAGTTGAGCCTCGCCGCCGCCGTCGCCCCCTGCACCGACGTATCTGCACCCGTTCAATACAAGAACCGCAGCGCGGACAGGGTAACCGTTCGTGGCACCACGGATGCGTACCTTGAGACCAGTGGTTCCGAAATCGCGGCCGGCCGGTTTCTTTCCGCAGCCGATGCCGCCGGCGGACGCCCCGTCTGCGTGCTCGGCGCACAGGTTGCCACCAATCTCTTTCAAAGCGAATCGCCACTCGGTCAGAAGGTCAAGCTCGGCGGCCAGTCCTTTGAAGTCATTGGCTTGCTTGAGAAACAAGGGACGATCCTCGGCTTCATCAGCCCCGACAATCGGGTGATTATCCCGTTGAAACAATTGATCGCCACCTTCCGCCGTAATCCCAACATCGAAATCGACGTCAAGGCCCGGGCCCTCGTCGAACTGGACGAAGCCCGCGAAGAGTTGCGCGCCGCGATGCATCGTGTTCGCCATCTCACCCCCAGTCAGCCCGATGATTTTGCGATCAATCAACAAGACCAGATCGTGGCGATGTTCCATCGGCAAACGGCTACGATCGCCGTGATTGGACTCTTGGTCACTGCCCTGTCACTGTTCGTCGGCGGCATTGGCATCATGAATATCATGTTCGTCTCGGTGACGGAACGCACCCGGGAAATCGGCATCCGCAAAGCCATCGGCGCCAAACGGCGCACGATCCTGTTGCAGTTCCTAATCGAAGCAGCCAGTATCTGCGTGCTCGGCGGGCTGATCGCCCTGGGCATTGCGTGGCCCCTGACGCTGGCCGTGCAACATTGGCTCCTGCCCGCCACGCTGTCCCTGACCATCGTCAGCATGGCGTTGCTCGTGTCGTTGGTCACCGGGCTGGTCTCCGGATTTGTGCCGGCCTGGCGGGCCGCGCGCCTGGACCCGGTCGACGCACTGCGAAGCGAATGAAATTCCACAAACCAGACAAATTGCTCGCTGAGACCGTCGAAAGTTTCTCGATGGCGATCAAGGCCCTAGCGGCGCACAAGCTCCGCTCGGCGCTGACGTTGCTTGGGGTGTTGATCGGCGTGTTCTCAATTATCGTCGTGATGACTGCCATGCGCGTGCTGAAGAACCGGGTGGAATCCGACATGACCCGGCTCGGCAGTCAGACATTTGCCGTTCGCAAATGGCCCGAAGTCCAATTCGGCGGCCCGGGTAGCTGGGAAAAGTACCGCCGCCGCAAGGATATCTCGCTCGCGTACGGCCAGCAGGTGCAGAACAAGGCCACGCTCGCCGTCAATGTCGGTATCGAAGGGAACTTTTGGGGTGGCCAGGTGGAAACCCGTTACAAGAAGACTCCACCGACCGTCCAATTGCTGGGCGAAACCGTGGGCAGTTTCCCCGCCCGCAACTGGAGCATTGCCGAAGGCCGCGGACTGGTCGATGGCGATGTGGAAAACGCTCGCGACGTTTGCGTACTCGGCGGCGCTCTGGCGCGGACAGTCTTCCCTTTCGGCTCGCCAGTCGGGGAGCGGCTCTTGCTCAATGGCATCCACTATGCCGTCGTTGGTGTGCTGGAACCCAAGGGCGGCGCGACCGAGGGTGAGCAGGACAACTTCGCCATCATTCCGATCACCGCAGCCTTGAGCCGCTATGGTCGGCGCACGATGAGCCTGACGATTCTGGTCCAAGCCCGCGATGCGGCGAGCTACGACGACACCGTGGAGCAAGTGCGCGGCATTCTGCGTGTCGCCCGCAAAGTCCCGCCCGGTGCCGAGGATGATTTCGAACTTTACTCGAACGACTCGCTCATCGCGCAGTTCAACAATTTCACCCGGGCCGTGCGCATCGGTGTCGGCGTCGTCAGTTCGATCGCCTTGCTCGCCGCGGGGATCGGCATCATGAATATCATGCTGGTTTCCGTGACCGAACGCACCCGCGAGATCGGGATCCGCCGCGCCGTCGGCGCCAAGCGACGGAATATCATGATGCAATTCATCATGGAAGCGGTGGTGCTCTGCGAGATTGGCGGCGTGATCGGTGTCGTGCTCGGCATCCTCGGCGGCAACGCCCTCGCCTGGCATATGAAAATCCCGGCTGTCGTCCCGATTGATTCAATCGTGCTCGGGCTCGGGATCTGTTCGGTCGTGGGCGTTGTTTTCGGGACCTACCCGGCGCACAAGGCAGCAAACCTGGACCCCATCGAATCACTCCGTTACGAGTGATTCTAATTACAACTTCCCCTTCGTGCTCGGCACGCCTTTGACACGTGGGTCACGCTGGCAGGCGAGATCAAGAGCTTTCGCCAGTGCTTTGAAGATGGCTTCCACAACGTGATGCGGTTCGTCACCGCGCAGGACATCGACATGCAAATTGCAGCGTGCTTCGTTGGCGAAACCCTGCAAGAACTCCTTCACCAAACCGACACGAAACTCTTTCTTCCGTCCGAGCGATACATTCGCGATGCGACTCCAGTTCTTCGCCTCAAACACAAGGAACGGTCGATTACTGAAATCCAGCGCGATGCGCGCCTGCGCCAGCGTCTCGTCCATCGGCACCAGCGCCCAACCGTACCGCCGAATCCCGCGCTTGTCGCCCAGCGCCTGAACGAATGCCTGCCCGAGTGCAATGCCGATATCTTCGACGGTGTGATGCGCGTCCACGTCGACGTCGCCGTTCGCGATAACTGTCAAATCACTCAACGAATGCTTCGCCAGCAGTGTGAGCATGTGATCGAAGAACGGAATGCCTGTCGACACCTTCGCCTTGCCGCTGCCGTCAATCGTAAGGGCCAACGAAATCTGCGTCTCCGCCGTATTGCGTGTGACCTTAGCGCTTCGCTTCTTCACAGGCCTCCTTCGTTGCTGCCAGAAACTTGTCCATTTCCTCATTCGCCCCGATGCTGACCCGCGCGAAATCGCGGATGCGGTCGGCATCCCACCAGCGCACGAGAATATTTCTCGCTCGCAGGCCGTCAAACCACTGCCTCGCGGTCAATGCTGACGGCGGCTTTGCAAATACGAAATTCGTTTGTGAAGGATAAACAAAGAAACCGAGTTTGGCGAGTGCCGCACTCGTCCGCTCCCGAGTGGCACAGATCTTCTTAACGTTCTGCTGGAAATAATCCCACTCTTCCAGCGTCGCCTCCGCACCCAACTGGCTCAGGCGGCTGACATTGTAACTGTCCTTCACTTTGTTGAGCGCGGCGATCAACTCACCCGGACCGACCGCCCAACCCACGCGCATACCCGCAAACGAAAACGCCTTCGAAAATGTCCGCGCGACAATCACGTTGTCATATTCACTCAACAGATCAAGGCAGTTCTCCGAGGCAAAGTCCACGTAGGCTTCGTCGATCACCACGACTCCCTTCGTCTCCTCAATCACACGCTGCAACTCGACGCGCTGCAGCCATACGCCGCTCGGGGCGTTCGGTTGCGTGATGAATACCAGCTTCACGCCGTCAAGCTTTGCCAATAACGGCGGGTGCACCTCGATCTGAAAATTCTCACCAAGCGGCAGTGCGACCTGCGTTGCGCCCTGAATATTCGCGAGCACGGGATACAACGAATAGCTGGGCCAGAAGTACGCCAGCTTCCCGCATTCGCCACAAAAGGCGCGCACACAAAGGTTGAGAATATCGTCGCAACCGTTACCGATGATAATCTGCTCGGGGTCAACCCCATGAATCTTGCCGAGTTTCACGCGCAACGCGGTCGAAGTGGGGTCGGGATATAAACGCAGCTTCCCATCAATCGCTGCACGCAGGGTCTCCAAAACTTTGGGCGATGGCGGATACGGGTTCTCATTGGTGTTGAGCTTGATGAGACCCGCAACCTTCGGCTGTTCCCCAGGCACATACCCGCTCATCCGCTCAACCTGCCGGCGGATGTAACTCATGGGAACCTGACCCGTGCCGACGCGACGTGCGCGTCCAATCCTTCCGCCTCCCCGAACGCTTCCAACGTCGGCAGGGATTTGGCCAGCGCGGCGCGAGAAAGTTCGATCACGCTCGTACGCCGTTGGAACTGATCTACCGTTAATCCCGCAAAGGCCGCGCCCGCGCCGTCGGTTGGTAGTTCGTGGCTTGGCCCCGCAAGGTAATCGCCCACCACCGTCGGCGTCCAGGGACCGAGGAAAATGGCGCCCGCCGTCTTGATCGCGCGCAACACCTTCGAAGCATTCTTCACCATCAACTCGCAGTGTTCGGGCGCAAACTGATTCGTGATGGTGACCGCCTGTGCCATGTCCTTTGCCAAAACGCAAACGCCGCCACTGCCCAGCGCACTTTGTGCAAACCCACTCCGCTTGAGCAACAACACCTGCCCTACAAGCTGTACTTGTGTTGCCTCCAACACTTTTTCAGAGGTTGTCACCAACCAAACACGTTCATGGCCACTCCCGTGTTCCGCTTGGGCCAGCAGATCGGCGGCAATGAACGCAGGTTCAGCGGTGTTGTCGGCGAGCACCAGCAGTTCACTCGGCCCCGGCAGCAAATCGATCCCCACGCGTCCAAAGAGGAGCTTCTTCGCGACGGTGACGTAGGCATTCCCCGGACCAAAAATCTTGACGACGCGCTCAATGGTTGGCGTTCCGAGCGCCATCGCGGCGATGGCCTGCGCCCCGCCCAGTTGATAAACCTCCGTCGCGCCCGCAACTCGGGTTGCATAGAGCAATGCGGGGTTGATCGGCGGAGGCGAACAAACGACGATCTCCGGGCAGCCCGCCACCTTCGCCAGCGTAGCCGTCATTAAAACGGTCGACACCAGTGGCGCTGTGCCACCCGGAACATAAATGCCCACTCGCTGCAGCGGGTCGAACTTTTCCCCGACACGCCCGCCCTGTGAGTTGCGCATCGACCAGTCCTTGCGTAACGACCGTTTGGCAAATGCCGCGACGTTCTTGTGGGTAGCGGCAATTGCCCGCGCCAATTCCGGCCCGGGTTTCGAGGGTTTGCCCGTGATACGAAACTCGGATGGCTTCAACCGCACCTGATCGAATCGCTCCGTCAGATCCACTAGCGCCTCATCACCACGGGCGCGCACCTCGTCGATGATGGCCCGCACGCGCTCTTCGATTTGCGGGTCGAAGAGGCTCGACGCCGCACACGCCTCGGCAACGGCGCGGTCGAAGTCAGGCTGATCGTAACGCAGGATTTTCATGCGAATTGAGACGGCATGTTACTAAACGCTGCTCCAAAAGCAAACCGTCAACACGCATCCCAGCGATTCACGTGGAAGAACGGTCGAGACAGGCAAGATGCACCTGAAAACCCTCAACAAAGAAGCGTTTGCCCTTCTGAAATACCTTGTGGCCCTCGGCAGTGAGCCGGCGTCTCAACAAAGCGATGCCGCCAGGATACTTGGGGTTCAACTCGCCCTTCGATTTGAGCGTCCGCCAATAGGGTGTGGTGTGCTTCTGGCCTTCCGCCTCAGCTTCAGCAGCGGCGTGCGCGGCAATCCACGCGAAAATACCGGTGGTAATCGGACAGGCCATGGTTGCACCGTGCCGCCGAGCGAGAACTTTGCGAAGCTCGTCGATGGTGGTGAGCTTGCCCTTCGGCACGCGACCCATCAGTTCGTTCACTTCCACTGGTGCGGGGATGACAAATGTACCTGTGCCCCAGCGCTTGCTTTTCTTGGAATCAATCTTGCAGACCTTTGGAAAGCCCTTGTCATCCGCCAGTTTTTCCTGCCAGGTTTTCTTCTTTGCGCTCATCGCCTTCTTTTAGCGGATTTACCGCGCATCGGCCAGTATGATTGTGGTTATTCCCACTCAATCGTACTGGGCGGCTTGCTGGAGATGTCGAGGCAGACGCGATTGACGCCTTTGACTTCGTTGATGATGCGGGTGGAAAGCCGCGCCAGCAGGTCGTAGGGCAACCGCACCCAGTCCGCGGTCATGCCGTCCACGCTTTCCACCGCTCGGATGGCGATGACGTTGTCATAGGTACGCTCGTCGCCCATCACGCCGACGGTTTTCACGGGCAACAGCACCGCAAATGTCTGCCAGACTTTGTAGTACAAATCCGCCTTTTTCATCTCGTCGATGACGACCCAGTCGGCTTCACGCAGAATCCTCAATCGCTGCGGGTTCACGGTTCCGAGAATGCGCACGGCGAGGCCTGGCCCGGGAAATGGTTGACGCCAGACAATCTCGCGCGGCAGGCCGAGTTGCGCGCCGACCTCGCGCACTTCATCCTTGAAGAGCCCGCGCAGCGGTTCGAGCAGTTCAAATTTCATGTTCTTCGGCAGGCCGCCGACATTGTGATGCGATTTGATCATCGCGGCGGGATTGCCGGCGATGGAGACGCTCTCGATCACATCGGGGTACGTTGTTCCCTGCGCGAGAAACCGCGCTGCCCCGGCCTTCTTCGTCGCCTTCTGAAACACCTCCACAAAGGCGCGACCGATGATCTTGCGTTTGCGTTCGGGGTCGGTCACGCCGCGCAGCTTGCGCAGGAATACGGCCGTGGCGTCTTCATAATGCAACTTCATGCGCCGGTTCTTGCCGAAGACCTCCCGCACGCCTTCGGCTTCCGACTTGCGCAAGAGACCATTGTTAACGAACACGCAGGTAAGCTGGTCTCCGATCGCTTTATGAATGAGAGCCGCCGCCACGCTGGAGTCTACGCCGCCCGACAAACCGAGAATCACCCGGTCAGTGCCCACTACTCCGCGAATCTCCTCAATCGCGTGGCCAATAAACGACTTTATCGTCCAATTGCGACCGCAACCGCAGACACCATGCACGAAGTTCGAAATGATTCGCTTCCCGTTCGGCGTATGATGGACTTCGGGGTGAAACTGTATGCCGAAGAGGCGGCGTTGCGAATTGGCAATGGCGACATACGACGAATTCTGGCTGTGCGCGACGGAGCGGAAACCGTCCGGCACCTTCGTCATCTTGTCACCGTGACTCATCAAAACCTTCTGGCGGGAATCCATCTTCGCAAACAACGGTGAATCGCCCGTAATCTCCACCTCCGCGTGGCCGTATTCACGTTTGTCGCCTTTCTCTACGCGACCGCCGAGTTGGTGCGCCATCAACTGCATCCCATAACAGATACCCAGCACAGGAATTTCAAGGTTCCAAATCGCCGGATCGCAATGCGGCGCGGCCCTGCCATAAACGCTCGCGGGACCACCACTCAGAATGAGCCCGCGCGGTTTCAGAGCCCGAAGTTTCGCCGCCGGGGTGTCAAAGCGCAGGATCTGCGAGAAGACCTGGCACTCGCGAATTCGCCGCGCAATCACCTGTGTGTACTGCGACCCAAAGTCGAGGATGACAATGTTTTCAGGAATCGCCAGCCGGGACTGTGTTCTTTTTGGTTGGGGTTTCGGGAGACGGGACATGCGGCTTACTTGCTGCCCATACCAACGCCCTGTACGGTTTGAAAGATCTTGCCTTCGGTCTTGATCGCGGGCGCGATGATAATTTCCGTCTCCTGAAACTCGCGCACGTTGCGCGCCCCGACGTTCCCCATGCAGGTCGCCAGCGCGCCGACAAGATTCTGCGAACCGTCGTCGAGTTCCGCCGGGCCGAAAAGAATCTGTTTCAGCGTGCCGGTCACGCCGACGCGAATACGCGTGCCCCGTGGAAGGTTGGCGTGCGGCGTGGCCATTCCCCAGTGGAACCCCCGACCCGGCGCTTCCTTCGTGCGTGCGAAGGCGCTGCCGATCATCACCGCGTCCGCGCCGCAGGCAAACGCCTTGCAGATGTCGCCACCCTTGCTCATGCCGCCATCGGTGATAATGGGCACGTATTGGCCCGTTTGTTTGAAGTGGTGATCGCGCGCGGCCGCGCAATCAACGGTCGCCGTGACCTGCGGCACGCCGAGGCCGAGTACGCCCCGCGTCGTGCAGGCCGAACCGGGACCGATGCCGATGAGAACGGCCGCCATCCCGCATTGCATCAACTCCAGCGTCACGCTGTAGGTCACGCAATTGCCAATGACGACGGGAATTCGTAGCGTCTTGCAAAAAGTTGCAAGATCAAGCGTCTTGTACTCGCTGGAAAGGTGGCGCACGGTGGAGACAGTGGATTGCACCACGAAAATGTCCGCGCCCGCCTCTTGGGCGATGGCCCCGAAACGCTCGGCGCGTTGGGGAATCGAGCTGACGGCACACGGCACGCCCGCGTCCTTGATTTCTTTCACACGCGCGGCAATGAGGTCTTCCTGAATCGGCTCGGTGTAAATGCGCTGCAAGAGATGCGTCGCCTCTTCCTTGTTGACGTTGACGATCCTGTCGAGAACCTCGTCGGGATTTTTATAGCGCGTCTGCACGCCTTCCAGGTTGAGCACGGCGACCCCGCCGAGCCTGCCCATTTCGACGGCAAAACGCACGTCCACGACCCCGTCCATCGCGCTCGCCAGAATTGGCACTCGGATCTTATGTGAGCCGAGTTGAAAACTCGTATCGACCTCGTTGGGGTTGATGGTGACAGTGCCTGGCACCAGCGCGATATCATCGAATCCGTATGTGACGCGGGCCTTACGATTCCGACCAATCCACATGCCCATGGTGGAAAACCTCCGTGATTTCCAAACGACCGCCAAATTGTCTTTTTCGATGCACGCACACCCTGACCCCGGCGAAACCCGGAGCCGCATCCGCTCGCTGCCACATTCATACCGACCGGTGAGAGCCAAGACAATCCCCAAGTGTGTGAAGGACGGGAAAAAAAGCTGGCTGCGGCGCAGGCACTTCAATGTTGCGCCGCGGTGCTCTCGCCATTCGTGCTCGTGGCCCCCTGCGTAGCCCACAAGAACCGCAGTACGCCCCAAGCCAGCGAGGTCGCGGTGCTGTCACGCTGCGCTTCGAAGCGAAGCTGCCGCGCTAGCGCCAGCGCCTGGGCGTCCACGGCGTCGTCGCCACACGAGCGGTCGAGCAACGCGTAGAGGACAAGTCCGTTCGCGCTCACCCCGACACGGATCTGTGTCGGGCGAACCGGTGCGGGACTGTTGACTATCGGCAACGGCGGCGTGTAGGTGACGCCACGATCCTCCAGCGCGCTGAGGACACGGAGGACGGATTGGTTGATCGATACCGGCGACGCGATCGGTTCGTTGTCATTCGACTCTTCTGAAAGCGCAGGCGTTTTCTCCGCTGCCGTAAGCACGGCGGCATCCACCGGTGTCGGCTCCAACAGGGAACGCAGCGCGTTCATCGGCCTGTCAGCAAGGAAAGCCGGTTGTTCACTCCAGCCAAGATTACGCTGCGTGGCTTCTATCTTTTGGCGCCACATGCCCCGGGAAAACCCGTGTGCGCTCGGCAAAGTCATCAGGCTCGGGTCGAAGACCTCGGAGATGACGTAGCGCGGGTCGCTGTGAGAAAATGGATTTTGGCTGGCTTTGGACATCCAAGCGACATGCGGCATCTCTCGCGGTGCTGCGGTGAGGGAGACCCCGGAGACGCGGAAAAAGAGGAACATGACGCCGAAGGCTACCAGCGAACCAGCCAGAATCCACAGCATCAGTTGTCCCTGCGCGAAGGACAGCTTCGGGACGCGCTTCATGGCGGCTCAGTTTGGAGCGCCCGGACCGGATGTCGCGGGCCGCACGGCCATATTGATCGTTGTAATGCCCGCCCGATACGCCACACTCATGATTTCCATCTCCGTTCCATTCGATACTTGCTCGCCGGCCTTGATGATCAATTCGTGACCACGGCCCTGCTGCACGGCCTCACGTAATGCCTCTTCAAGCTTGTCAATGGAAACAGGTTGATCGTTGAAAAACAGCAAATCATCTCGCGGCACTGTAACGACAAGTGTCTGAAACGAAGTACCGACAGGAAAACTAACCTCGGTAAGTGGGACCCTGACACCCGGCACCATGACGAACGATGAGTTGAGAACAAAGAATAACAATAGCAAAAAAACGACATTCACGAGAGGCGCCGCATCGATCAACCCTTTCGAAATCTGGCAGTGCGTCCTGAACGTCATCGCAGCGCCACCACCTTGCTCGATTGTTCGCCGCCTTCCTCTTTTCGGGCCAGATACTGCACCGTCTCGTTGGCCGCCTTCTCCATGTCGAGCACCAGGTTTTGGACCCGGCTAACGAGATAGTTGTACGCGATGTAACTGGGAATCGCCACGACAAGCCCGCCCGCCGTGGTCAACAATGACTGCCACACGCCCCCCGCCAATTGCCCCGCCGTGGTCGCCTGTGTGTTCTCGATAACTTGAAAGACCTGGATCATTCCCCAGACCGTCCCGAGAAAGCCGAGCAACGGGGTGATTTGCGCGATGGTGACCAGAATTGGCAGGTTGTGTTCCAGTCGCGTCACCTCCGTGCGTGCGGTGTCCTGGACCGCCTCACGAATCTCCTCGCGGCAGCGATCATGATTGACCACTGCGGCCATGACGACCTGGGCGACCGGCCCCGCGGTCTCTTTGCACGTGCTGATGGCCTCGCTGATATTCCCGCGCTTGAGGGAATTGAGGACACCGTTTACAAAATCGTTCGTGTGAATTTGTGCGCGATGATAGTGGAAGAGGCGCTCGAAGAACACCGCGATAGCCAGAATCGCGCTGATAAGGATAAACCACATCAGCGGACCGCCTTTTGTCATGACTGTGAGCATATACTACCTCCTCTTGCTTACCCTACAAATCGCGCTTTTTCAACGATAAGCCAAGCACTTTCCGTACTCAGAACAGAATCAAGTGCTCCACGCGCAATTTGCGAATCTTTTCTTCCAGCAAGGTTTTCATATCGGGACATAAATCCGCGAGTTTTTGGTAAAGAATGATCGCCTCGCGCCACTGTTCGCGCCGCTCCTTGATGGTGCCGGCGGCGAAACCGGCCTTGCACATCCAGAAACGCTCCGGAGGGGTGTTCGGATCCGGGGCAGCGGCCTGTTCGTACACCGCCTTGCTGTACCACTCGAATGCCTCGTCGAGCTTGTTTGCCTTTTCGCATGAGAGACCGATCCCGTAATAAAGTTGATTGCGCAACGTCGGATCCCCTTCCCGCGCGGCATCCAAGGCCTTGCGGTAGCTCGTAATCGCTTCGTCAAAACGACCCAGCGTGAACTGCATATCACCCTTGCGCCCGAGCGCTTCGGCAGCCAGATAGCAATCGGGAAAATCCTTGGTGAAAGAATCGAACACGAGCAGCGCATCACCAAACTGGTTGAGTTCGCTTAACGCATCTCCCTCCCCAAAACGCGCATCGCAACGCCATCCCGAGTCCGGGAAGTTCTTTAACACCGCCTCGTAAAGTTCGATGGCCGGTTTATAATCCTGTCGCAGGTAGGCCGCGCGTGCCGCCAGGTACTGCGCCCGGTCCGCCAACGTGCTGGTCGCGTAATTCTTCACGAGCAACTGAAATTGTTCTTGGGCTTTGATGTAATCCTTCTGCTTCAGGTGGTAGTCGGCGGTCCAAAACTGCACGTCGGGGGCGAGCACCGAGTCGGGAAACTTTTTTAAGAACTCGTCAAAATCGGCGAGCGTCTTGTCGGCTTGCCCTTTCTGCGCGTAACACCAGCCGCGATTGTAAAACGCGCGCTGGCCAAGTTCCGTATTTGGCGACGCCGCCATTAGCTTCTCGAACTCCGCTGCGGCCTCGTCGTACTTGCCCTCGCTTTGGAACGACTCGCCGATGGCCAAGCTGGCTTTCGTGGTCCATTCGCTCTGCGGGAATTTCTTCTCCACCGCCGCGTAAGCCGCGCGCGCATCCGCTCCCCTCCCCGTTCCACCCAGGATCACGCCGATGTTGAACTGCGATTCCGCTGCGTGCTCGCTCTGCGGATACTGCTGAACCAGCGACTCGAACACGTGCACCGCCCCTTCGGCGTTGTGCGTGCGCTGATATGCCTGGCCGAGCTGGTACATGGCACGGTCGATTAGCTTCGTGTCGGGATAAGTGCTGATGAGCCGCTGATAATCGGTGATGGCGTCCACAAACTGGCCGAGCGCGAACTCGGCGTCGCCCACTTTGAAGAGAGCCTCCGCGGCAATCGTGGGATCCTTCGCGAGGGTCGCGGCCTGCCGAAAATACGGGAGCGCCTCGGCGATCCTATTGAGCTTCCACGCGCACCAGCCCGCGCTGAAGCTCGCCTTCGCCAACAGAGCGCTCTGTGGATACTTCTCAATCAGGTTCACGTACTCGGGCAGCGCGTTGGTGAAATCGTTGCTACTGAAGAACAGGTCCCCGACGGTCATTTGGATCTCATCGGCGAGCGGGTCACTGGGAGTCGACTGCAAATAACCCTTCAACTTCCCCACGCCCTCCGCCAACTTGCCGCTGCGGACATAGGCTTCGCCCAGCTTGAGCATCGCCTCGCGTTTCAAGGGCGGGTCTTGGGCAAGCGCGAGCGCCAGCGCAAAGGCCTCCGCCGCATTGTCGAATTGTCCCTGTCGCCAATACACCCAGCCTTCACCGCGCCAGGCCTCCGCAGCCAGTTGCCCGGTGACGGGTTTGTTCGGACTGGATTTGTAGGCGTCGATGACCGCCGCGTACCGCTTCACCGCCTCGTCGAACTTGCTGCGGCCCGAGAGCGAATCGCCCAGCCAGATGCTGGCTCGGAATGCCGCCCGCGTGTTGGGATACTTGCCGACGACGTTGCCGAGGACAACATCGGCTTGTTCAAATTTCTGAATGGCCAGGAGCGTCTGGCCGCGCAGGAGTTCCGCCTCTTGCGCCAAATCCGTTTTCGGGCCGAGCTTGTCGAGCTGATCCAGCACTTCCATCGCGCCGCCGAACCGGCCCAGTTTGAACCGGGCGAATGCGAGCCCATACAGTGCCTGCGGTCGATACGCGCTGTGCGGATACTTCTCGATAACCTCCGCGTAACGCTGCTCCGCCTCGCGGTATCGCCCACCATGCACCAGCGCTTCGGCGAGCCAGAATCGAAAACTGTCCGGTCGCTTCTCGGTCGGCCATTTGGCCAGTGCTTCCTGCAGCGTCTTCGCTGCGTCCGACCACTTGCCCTGATTCAACTGCGCCTGCGCCAGATCGAGCACGACCCCATCTGCCCGCTCCGAGTCAGGGAATTGCTTCAGATACTCCGCAAACTGCCGCTCGGCGAGATCGTTCAGCCCGTCCTTAAACGCCGCCTCCGCGACGCGGTACAATCGGTTCTCATCCGGCGTCGCCGCCACCGCGCGACCCACCTCTCCGCCAACCAACAGAAGCGCCAATACGACCCACAATTTCTTCATGCACACCATCAGACGCGATTATTGGCAGATTGTTCACCGCGCAGCAAGGTTTGATGTCGGAGCGTGGAAACTTGCGCTACTTGCCGTACATAAACAACAGCGGACGCCAGACGCGTTTCGACCAGGCTCGCTCGTTGTGCTCCGCCTCGGGGGCGCGGTACCACTCCAAATTCTCGCCCATCTTGAAACCATTGGCTTGCAGCGCCCGCAGCATCGCGTCGCAGCCGGGCTGCAACTGAGTGTCCAACCCCACGCCGCCGTTGTCCATGTAAATACAGATTTTTTTGCCGCTGCCGGTGTAATTCTCCACCAACGAGACAGTGTTGATGTCTCGGTAAGCGAACGCGGGCGACAAGCACGCTGCCTGTGAAAAAACCTGCGGATAATTCCACACCAACAAGAATGAGATCAAGCCTCCCATGGACGAACCCATCACCGCGGTGTGCTCTCGGTCCGTCACTGTCCGATACTCTTTGTCGATGAACGGCTTCAGCTTCTCGACGACGAACCGCATGTACGCGCGCCCTTGCGGTGTGTCCGAATACTCCAGCCCACGATCCACCGTGTTGTAGATACCGACGACAAGAATATCTTGCAGCTTACCCTCGCGAATCAGCCGATCCGCTGTTTCATCAATCTGCCAGTCCGCGCCCAAAAATGAAGTTGCTGGATCAAAAATGTTTTGCCCGTCATGCACATAAAGCACGGGATAGCGTCTCTCGGGGCTTTTCTCGTAGCCGGGAGGCAACCAGACAATCACGTCTCGCGGCTTGATCCCCTCCCCCTCCATCTGGCGATGGTATTTCACTACCCCGGCAATCTGTCCCTCAACTTTGCGGACGATGTCCTTGTGCAGGATATCGCGCCAGTTTGCCACAACGATGCTCACCGTCTCATTGCTCTGGACCTTCAACACGGAATTTCCCAGCACCGCCCCGTCCACGCCGACGGCTTCCGTTTCCCAACTCCCCCGTGTGATCTTGTATTCGAACTGGCTCCCCGCAGGAAAGGCGTACGCACCCGCCCAACTCCCATCATCCTGTTTCTCCAAAGCCACCGCGCCCGGATTCCACCCGCCCAGTTTTTCGTCACTCCCCACGATAAACAACTTCGACCCCGCCGGCACACTGTGTGCCATCACCTTGAAGGTGATGAGGTATTGCCGGGCTGCCGAATCCCCTCTGGCCGTTTGCCCGGCCGCCGACAGACATGCCACGATAAGAACCCAACGGGAGCTAAATCTTCTTTTCAAATGCCTTCTCCGGCTCGGGGTGTCAAACCGCGGCATCATACGCATTTCATGTCCGAAGTTCCACATCGAGCTTCCCACCGCGTCGTTGGCTTGCCTGCCTTTGGCAGGTAGGGACGGTTCTCCGAGCCGTCTGTCTCCTCTGCCGTTGTAGGCCGCAAGCCGAGTCCGACGGAGCGGAGTCCTGCGAGACGCCACAGTCGTCGTGGCAAACGTGCCGAAGACTTGCCGCCGTCGCAACCCTCGCGCGGCGGCAGCTTCATCACCAGGAACGCGCAACAATTGATTCACCTGTTCGCGAGAGCCGAAATCAAATCGCCTTTCGTTATCCTGGTTGAGGATGAAAAGCGAACTGACCCGCTTTTGCCACCACAAAGAGTTCTTTCATGAAGGAGGGTCGCAGCATACTATCTCCATCGAGGCCAGATCATGAAAGATCGCAAACACGTGGCGTGGTTGTACGACCAGTTGCCGACGTTGGTGAGCGAGGGCGTGTTGCCGAACGAGTCGGCAGACAGGCTTCGACGTCGGTATGGCTCCCTTCCGGCGGGCGGCGGCAAACAATGGGCGATCCTCATCTTCGGGATCCTTGGCGCTGCGCTGATCGGCGCAGGTGTGATCTTGCTGGTCGCCCACAACTGGGATGATCTGGGTCGCGAGTCAAGAACGGCGTTGGCGTTCGCTCCGTTGGCCACGGCCATCGCACTGGCTGGCTGGGTACTAACGCAGCGGAGGGGTAGCGCGCCGTGGTGCGAGGGTGCGGCCACCTACTGGGCGCTCACCATCGGAGCTGCGATATCATTGGTCGCACAGATCTACCAGATTCAGGGAGACCCAGCCCGATTTTTCCTGACGTGGATCCTGTTGGGGCTACCGATTATTTATCTGTTACGATCAGGGATAACCTCCTGTCTCTATTTTGTTGGTGCCACGACTTGGGCGGGGTATGCTGCAAACACCTACGCCCGCGGCACATCGTTGTGGTACTGGGGCTTGCTGGCGTTGGTGTTGCCGCACTTGTCGCAATTGTGGCGTGCCGAGCGGGATGGATGGCGGGCGGCTTTGACCGGTTGGGTGTTGGCCATCTGTCTTACCATCGGGACGGCATTTTCGCTGGATGGCGCAGCAACCGGAGCGTGGATCGGGGCATACACGGGTCTGCTTGCACTGATGTTCCTGGCGGGAGCGCGTTGGTTCAGCGACGCGCCAACCATCTGGCAACGGCCATGGCAAACGTCGGGCGCACTGGGTTTGGGTGTAGTGGCCCTGCTGCTGACGTATGACTGGCCTTGGAAGGAAATCCAGAATCACGAATGGCGGCTGGCTTGGACAACTGGCTCCGCCTTGATCATGGGAAACGTGCTCGCGTCATTCCTCCCCATCGCCGCAATCTGCGTGGCGGCACTCGACGCAAGACAAGCCCGGTGGGCTGGTTTGGATCGGATAATTGTCGGGCTGGCGCCGTTGTGCGGCGTTATCGGATATGTGCTGGCCACGACACGAAACCTTACCGTCCTCCCCCAGGCAATCTTCAACGTCTACCTTCTGGCGCTCGGCTTGGGGGCGTTGGTGGTTGGCATCCGCGGGAATAAATTGGGGCGGGTCAACGCGGGCTTGTTGGCATTGTCGGCGCTGATCATCGCCCGGTTTTTCGATGGCAATCTAAGTTTCCTCGCCCGGGGTATGGCCTTCATTCTCGTGGGGTCCGCGTTCCTGATCACAAATATTGTGATGTTGCGACGGAAAGGAGTGAGTGCGGCATGAAGGCTCGATGGCTTCTGCCAGTGTTTGCCATGGTCGCTGTCATTCAGTTGGCAGTGCCGTCGGGAATGATCACGCGACATGCCGCCACGTTGAGAAACGGCCACCCCTACAAGTTTCGCACGCGCCCCGTGGATCCGTCCGATGCATTTCGCGGACGCTATGTGTGGCTCGGGTTCGAGCAGGATCATGCGCGGTGGCACGGGGAAACTAATCCTGTTTATCGGCACAAAACCTACGCGTGCGTCGAGGAAGGCCCGGACGGTTACGCCGTGATTCGCGAGTTGACGTCGCAGCCGCCCGCGACCGGCGACTGGCTAAGGGTTCAGACTACGTATCAAGGCTGGGGAACCAATGCCGCCTTCACCTACTTTAGCCTGCCGTTCGACCGCTACTACCTGGAGGAAGGCAAAGCCCTGAATGCGGAGAAAGCCTATCGGCAACACCAGAACCGTCGTGGCCAGACCAACGAAAATACGTATGCCGTCATCCGCATATGGAACGGCGAGTCCGCGTTGGAAAGCTTGTATATTGGTGGCAAACCGGTCGCCGAAGTACTCCCCGAAGGCGCATCGCACTAGCCAATGCGGCCTGGAAACCGATCCGTCCTTGGTATTAGCACGGCTAAGGCTTCAACACCTGCCCCACGTCCCCAAACACCGTCGCAACTTCCCGCGCCAGCACGTGCTTTAGAAACTGCCCCGTATACGACTTCTTATTCTCGGCGACCTCTTCGGGCGGGCCTTCGGCAATGATACGACCGCCGGCATCCCCGCCTTCGGGGCCGAGGTCGATGACCCAATCGGCGGACTTGATGACGTCGAGGTTGTGTTCGATGACGAGCACCGTGTTGCCGGCGTCGCGGAGTTTGTTGAGCACTTCCAGCAGCTTGGCAATGTCGGCGAAATGCAGGCCGGTGGTCGGCTCATCCAGAATATACAGCGTCCGCCCCGTGGCTCGCTTGGCCAATTCCGTGGAGAGCTTGACGCGTTGGGCTTCGCCGCCGCTGAGCGTCGTGGCTTGCTGGCCAATTTTGAGATAACCGAGCCCGACTTCCTGCAGCGTCTGGAGAATATCGCGAATCTTCGGCACCGGGCGGAAGAAGACCTCCGCTTCGTCCACGGTCATGTCGAGGACATCTGCGATGTTCCGTCCCTTATAGGTGATCTCCAGCGTCTCGCGGCTGTAACGTTTGCCGCCGCATTGTTCACAGGTGACGTACACGTCCGGCAAAAAATGCATCTCGATTTTAATGATTCCATCCCCCTGGCACGCCTCGCAGCGTCCGCCCTTGACGTTGAAGCTGAACCGTCCGGGACCATACCCGCGCACCTTCGCATTCGGCAATTGCGCGAACAGCGTGCGGATGTGGTTGAACGAGCCCGTGTACGTCGCGGGATTCGACCGCGGCGTGCGACCGATCGGCGATTGGTCGATGACGATCACCTTGTCGAGTTCTTCCAGTCCCAGGATCGCCTCGTGCGTGCCGGGCCGGTCCTTCGCTCGATAGAATTTTCGGAAAAGCGCCTTGCGCAAGATATCGTCCACCAGCGTGCTCTTGCCTGACCCGCTCACCCCGGTTACGCACGTGAGTAAACCGAGCGGAAACCGCACGTTGATCTTCTTGAGGTTATTTTCATTCGCGCCCTTCACAATGAGCCAGCCCTTTTTCGGAGCGTGACGCGTTTTTGGCACGGGAATCTGCAATTCACCGCGCAGGTATCGGCCCGTCAGCGATTTCGGGCTATCGAGAATCGTCTGGATTGGACCGGCCGCGACGAGGTAGCCACCATGCAATCCCGCACCGGGGCCGAGATCGACGATGTAGTCCGCCGCGCGAATCGTGTCTTCGTCGTGCTCGACGACGATCACAGTGTTCCCGAGATCGCGCAACCCCTTGAGCGTGTCGAGCAGGCGATGATTGTCGCGTTGATGCAACCCGATGCTCGGTTCATCCAGTACGTACAACACGCCGACGAGGCCCGCCCCCACTTGCGTCGCCAGCCGAATCCGTTGCGCTTCGCCGCCCGAAAGCGTGTCGCTCTGGCGGTCGAGCGTGAGGTAGGCCAGGCCCACGTTTTTGAGGAAGGTCAGCCGCGACCGCACTTCCTTGATGATCTCACCCGCCACCTGCTCTTCAAATTCGGATAACGTCAGGGACGCCAAGAATCCGAGCGCGTCCTTGATGCTCAGGCGCGTAAAGTCGATGATGGATTTGTCACCGACCGTGACCGCCAGGCTTTCGGGCCGCAAGCGTGCGCCCTTGCAGTCGGGACACCCCATCGCGACCATGAAATGCTGCAGGCGCACTTTCGTGAACTCGCTGTCCGTCTCCTCGTAGAGCCGTTCCAGGTTCGGGATGACACCCTCGAAGACCCTGGTCATCTTGCGCCACGCGCCCTTGCGCCAATGGGTAAATTCGATCTGCGTGTCGCCCGAGCCGTGCAACAATTCCTTTTGCACCTTCTCGGGTAAATCCTTGAACGGCTGTTCGAGATCTATGTTGTAGTGCTTGGAGAGACCGCGCAGCAGCATCTTGTAATAAATCATCAACCGACGCCCGCCGCGCCGCCACGCCGCGATGGCGCCATTCGCAACCGATTTGGTGCGGTCGGGAACAATCAGGTCGGGATCGAAGAACAGTTTGGTGCCGAGGCCGTGGCAGGTTTTGCACGCGCCGTCAGGCGAATTGAACGAGAAATGCCGCGGCGTGAACTCGCCGTAGCTGATGCCGCATTCGGGACAGGCGTTCTGGCTGCTAAAGAGGCGCTCGGACCACGGCACGGTCACGGGCGTGGTGGGCGTGCGGTAGAGCACCTGCAACAAGCCCGTGCCCCACTTCAACGTCGTCTCGACGGAATCCGCGAGACGTGTCCGTGTTTTCACCGAGGCGATCAGCCGGTCCACGACCAGTTCGATGCTGTGATTGCGCCGCTTGTCGAGTTTGACGGCTTCTGTGACGTCAAGAATGGCGCCATCGACACGCGCACGCACGAAACCCTCGCGCTTGATACGCGCGAACACGTCGCGAAACTCACCTTTGCGACTGCGCACCAGCGGCGCCAGTAGCATGAGTTGCGACCCTTCACCCAAATTGAGAATCTGCTCGACGATCTGGCTCGTGGTCTGGGTTGTGATCGGGCGCCCGCAACGGTAGCAATGCGGCTTGCCGATGTTCGCAAACAACAGTCGCAAATACTCGTAAATCTCGGTGGTGGTGGCGATGGTCGAGCGCGGATTGTTGCCGCCAAAGCGCTGTTCGATAGCGATGGCCGGCGACAAGCCTTCGATGTAATCGACATCCGGTTTCTGGAGTTGCTCAAGAAAATTGCGGGCATAGGCCGAGAGGCTTTCCACGTACTTGCGCTGGCCTTCGGCGTAAATCGTGTCAAAAGCGAGACTGGACTTGCCCGAACCACTCAACCCTGTGACCACGATGAGCTTCTCACGGGGGAGAGTCAGGTGGATGTTCTTGAGGTTGTGCTCGCGTGCGCCAGCTATAATGATCGAGTCTTTAGACATGGCCAAAACCGCCGAATTTCGAATAATCCCAAAGTTTCCATTATAGCAGGGGTTTTTGGCTTATCCTAGGGAAATTCCGCGGAAATGCGTGGCATATCACCTGCTTAAAAGAAGCTTGTCGTGGCACAGGCCATACGAAGCAAACAATGAAACCAGGGGAAAAGGGAACAATGGAAACGACCGCAACGGAATTTGACCAGGGCGTCGCGAAGCACAGCGACAAGCAGTTGGAACAATTGCACACGC
>JBGOTY010000016.1:0-20280 GCA_041476745.1 Verrucomicrobiia bacterium
CCTCGTGGACTCTCTCTGGCAATCTAACGATTGGCCCTGGCGGACATGGAAACCAACTCGTCCTCACCAACGGCGGAAGTGTCATTGTCATGAATCCGACGCACACGGCGACGCTGGATGTGCAAAGCGGCGGGCTAACTTTGAATGGCGGTGGTGCAACTGTAGACCGCTTCAGTGTCACGAACGGTACTCAAGGTGTGTTTACATTCAATGGCGGATTACTGGTCAGTGGCGCGACGCAAATCTCGAATACGCAACCGACGGTCATCGGCGACGGCATGTCGACCGCGACATTCCAGTTGAATGGCGGCACCCACACCTTTATCGATGGACTTTCTGTGCTGTCCAATGCCGTGGTGACCGGCTGCGGAACGATTAATGGCAACGTGACGATTTATCCGGGTGGAGTGGTGGCAGCCAGTTGCGGTGGAGAGTTGACGTTCACGGGAATTGTCACCAACAACGGCGATCTCCAGGTGGTGAATGGCACGACGCTGGAGTCCTATGGGACTTTGGTCAATAACGGGATTATTGACTTGTTCGACGCCGGGCCGACGAATTTTCATGGCGCGTTCATCAACAACGGAACCGTGCGAAATGGTGCCAACATCGTCATTTCCGGCAAAGACGTAATCATCAAAGTGGCCTCTGTGCCGATTCGCTCCTACCAACTTCAAGTCACCCCATCACTTACGCCCGCGACCTGGGTAGACACCGGCGCATCGCAAATGTCCGTATCCTTTGGCCGCTTATTGACATTTACTGACGCCGGAGGTGCGACCAACAGGCCCAGTCGCTTCTATCGCTTTGTGCTACGCTAGTGCGGCAGAAGCAACAAGCAAATACACCTAGCTGTTCCAACCCCCACCCCTACGCCCGCCGGATTTCGCCCATGCTGACCAACTGCGTTTCACGCCGCCTAAACGTGTGAATGTATCACGCTCGACATTAGCAACAGCGCGCCTATTATCGCGCTTAGGAAGAGCGATCACACCAGCATGAAGCCAATCCTGATGATGCCCGATGCCGCTAGTGCCACCGCCGTAATCCAGCAACCAATTGCCATTATCTAAATGTTAACATTTATTCATTCAATATCTGTCTTAGGAGCGTTTGATATATTTTTCTTGCTACTTGTATTGTTGGGAGTGGCTGGTGAGACCGATTGGGCGGCGCGTAGGTTCGTTTCAGACAATCTAAACGATTTGATGCCGGTTGAATCAAGACGCCAGAGATTCAAGGCGGTGTTCGCTTTTCTGGTGATCGTGGGTCTGACTGGAGAGCTATGCCGTCTACCTTTCTCATTGATTGAATCTGCTAGGCTGAACAAACAGGCCGAGGAACTTCGCTATCTGCACACTCATTATCCAGATGGGGTCTTGACCGCCGAAGTGATAAATCCATCAATCTTGACCAACCCCGTAGTAACGGAAGTGACCTTTCGCTGTACCAATGGAGTGCCGTACGAGCACTACTTCGATGTATTTACGAAGGATGGCAAGGGGGTTGGGCCCCTGGCGATCCACCTACGTGGCCAGATTCACAATCCCACTACAGACCCTGAACCACTTCGCTTTCGCGTAAGTATCGACACAAATGCATTAGTCGATGGCGTTTGTGAAATCCGCTTCTTCAGGAAGTCGATTTTTGCAGATGAGCGATTGCACGGGAACGGTATGACAGAAACCATCAAATTGGTGATTCCATGATTGCCAGCGCTCGCCCGGACAGCGATCTCGCCGAGATTCCTGCTGGTCTGACCTTCGGCGACGCCTCACAGGAGAACGTCATGCCACAGTTCGCCCGCTAGTGGATTTTTCGCGAGTTCTCCCGCCGCCATCAACCTTCCCGATTCACACCGACCACCTCATCGGCGGCGGTCGCGACCGCAACTGCCGGCGGTTCGCGCAGGTGGCGGCCGGGGCCGTTCAGGATATAAAGGCCGGCGGTGAGATACGAGGCCGCTGAGATCAACAGCGCGTTGCGCATGCCCAGCAGGTCGGACACGTTCGTGATGCCGAGTGCGGCGAACGGCATGAGGCCGAAGAAGCTCATGGCGACAATCGACGAGACGCGACCGCGCATCGGGCCGGGCGCGCGTTCCTGCACGATGGTGTTCGTCAGCCCGGCCAGCGTGGAAACGCCGAGTGACAGCACGATCAGCGAACCCGCCGCGACGACGAACCGATGGGCGGTCGCCAGGCTGGTCAACGCCAGCGCAATGCAACTCACGGCCGCGAACAGCAGCTTGCGGCGGTATTCCCGGCGCACGCCAAGCAGGCTGACCGACCCGGTCAGCGCGCCGATTCCGGACACTCCCATCAGCAGCCCCATCTTGCCCGGACCGAGCAGCAGCACGTACTTGGCGTACAGCGGCACCATGACCATCATGACGGGAAACACAAAAATAACCGTGGCCACCAGCAGCGTGATCATCGCCATGGTCGGTTTGTCGGAACGGACGTACGTGAAGCCGTCCTTGATGGAGCCGCGGCGTTGCTCCTCTTCATGGGCGGTCCCCTTGGCGCGCGGATGAATCGTCAGCAACGCAATGATAAGCGCCACAAAGGAAAGCGCGTTGGCGTAGAACGCCGCCGCGGGTCCGGCGATGCCAATGACATAACCGGCCAGCGCCGGACCGATCAGGCGCGTGCCGTGAAACACGGAGCGGTCGACCGCAATCGCCACCGCGATGTGGTCCCTGCCGACCAATTCCGGAACCAGCGCCGCTGCCGAGGGCATTTCAAAGGCGGCCGAGATCCCCAGGAAAAACGCCACGAGGATGATATGCCAGATGCGGATTTGTCCGGTGGCCACCAGCCAGCCCACCAGCACGGCGAAACAAATCTGCACCACCTGCGTCATCAGCAGGATGGCGCGCTTGTCGTGACGATCGGCGAAGGTTCCCCCCACCAGGGAGAGCGCCACGATGGGAATGCTACCCACGAACGTGACCATGCCGAGCATGACGGCTTTGTCGGTCAGCGTGGTCATGATCCAGCTTTGCGCCATCACCTGCATCCAGGTGCCCGTCATGGAAATCGTTTCCCCCGTGATGTACCGCGTGAACTGTCCATTGCGGAACAAAGTCCGGACGCTCTGGCTCCTGGATGTCGTTTCTTGGTTCACGAATACCCTGATGATCGAGTCGATGACTGTAGCGTGGAAACCGGCCGGTGTCCAAAGGGGAAGGAAACGATAGGGTTCGGCGCCGTTGGCGGGGATTCACCCCGGCCCGTTACCCGCCCGGGCGTTCGCTACGGGGATAACCGAGCAGGCCCGTCTCCGGCGTGTCCAATCCCTCCAGCTCCACCTCGGGCTCAACCCGCAGCGGAACCACCCGGTCGAGGATCCTGAAGAACACCCAGGATCCTCCAAACGCCCACACCAAGAGCGCGCCGCAGCCGACGATTTGGGCCAGCGCCTGTCCCGCGTCACCCCGAAACAGCCCGCGTACATTCGCGGTCGCGCCAAAAGCGCCGTGAGCGAACAAGCCGGCTGCCAGCACGCCCCATAAACCGCCGAGACCATGCACCGCAATCGCGCCGACAGGATCGTCCACGCGGAACCTGTCCAGCCGGCTCACGGCCACGCAAATCAACACGCCGCTGACGGCGCCGATAAGGAACGCCGCGTTCGGCCCGACCAATCCCACCGACGCGCTGCTGGCAACCAGGCCGGCCATCAGGCCGTTGGCCACGAGCGTCGGGTCGGGCCTGCGGGTGGTGATCGTCATGTAAGCCGCTGCGGCAATGGCGCCGCCCGCACCGGCCAGGGCCGTCGTCGCCGCGACGAGATCAATACGGGACGCGCCGCCGGCGTCGAGCGAGCGGATCGTGTTGAACCCAAACCAGCCCACCGACAACAGGAAATTACCCAACAACGCCAGCGGCACGTTGTGGGCCGGTATGGGGTTGATCGCACCGTTCTTGGAATAGCGACCATGGCGCGGGCCGATCACGAGCGCGCCCGCCAGCGCGGACAATCCGGCCAGCGCATGCACGACGCCCGAGCCGCCGACGTCGACGAAGCCGCGACCGAACGTTGCCAGCCAGCCGCCGCCCCACGTCCAGCGGACGAACAACGGAAACAGCACCATCGACACAAACAGCGCGTACACGTAAAAGCTTTTCAAGCGCCACCGCTCGGCAAGCGCGCCGATGGGAATGCACGTGGCGACGATTACCGCCGGCAAGAGCGAGACGAACGCCGGATACAAGTCCGGATTGTACGCCTGGTTGCGCAGGAACAAGTGCGGGATGCCGAAGGCCCGGTTCGTGAGCGCCAGGCCGCAAATCCAAAAGCCCGCCACCGCGATGACCGAACCGAAGAACGTCATGAACATCGTGTGGGCGGCATTTTTCTCGCGGCACAACCCGGTGGCCAACAGGGCAAAGCCCGCCGGCATCAGCAGCGCGAGGAACACTTTCACGATCACGATTTCAGAACCGATGTTCATCATAAGACCTCACGGGTTATTTGTGACGGTGTGTCAGCAACGCGAGCAACAAGACCACAATCACGAAGAGGACCGGCAGGAGGATGGACAGCGTGATTGTCCGGTATCGACGCCACGCATTTTTCCAGGCCACCGGCGCCTGCAGCCGCCCGGCGCGGCCGGTGACCACGACTATTTCAGGAGCGTCCAACTCGGTTTTCATCTCGGCGGCGGAAGCGTACCGTTTTGCGGGATCGCGCTCCATGGCGTGCAGGACGATTTCTTCGATTTGCGGGGACAGTTCCGGGTTCACCTTCCGCGGCGCGATCGGGTCGCCAATGAGGCGGGCGTTCATGATGACGAGCGGGTTTTCGCCTTCAAAGGGTTGGTGGCCGGTGAGCATTTCGTAGAGGATGGCCCCGAGGCTGTAGATGTCCGTGCGCGCATCGCCGCGTTTGCCTTTGACCTGTTCGGGCGCCATGTAATCGGGCGTGCCCAGGGCGGGGGTGAAACCCGTGTAGGTGATGCGCCGGCCCTCGCCGCGGGCGATGCCGAAGTCCATGAGCCGAATCGTGCCGTCGTAGCACATCATGATGTTCTGCGGTTTGAGGTCGCGATGGGTGACGCCCTGTTCGTGCAGGTACGCGAGTGTGCCGCAGACGCGGCTGGCGAGTTTTAGCGCGTCGGCAACCGGCATCGGGCGGACGCTGGTGAGCAGGTGGGCGAGCGTGTAGCCGCGCAGATACTCGGTGACGATGTAGGGGCGCGACTTCCTTTCCACCGGGATAAATTTGAGGATGTTGGGATGGTTGAGTTTGAGGCCGATTTCCTCCTCGCGTTGAAAACGGGCGAAGAAACCGGGGTCACTCTCGAACTGCATGAACGGCACTTTCACCGCGACCATCTGTTTCGTCTGTCGGTCCGTGGCGCGGTAGATGGTCGCCATGCCGCTGCGGCTGATCATCTCGTGGATGAAAAATCGGTCGTCGAGAAGCTGGCCCGCCCCGACCTCACTGGTGGCGGGTTTATCCGCGGGGGCAAGGTACATCGGCACACCGCGGTAGTAACCGACGGCCTCGATTTCATCGATTTGAATCACCTGGGCCGAAACGTTGTCCTCCGTGCCGCGTTGTTCGGCCAGGGCGATGAGCTGACGGCAGGCCGGCCCCGGCGCGTAGCGGCTGACGATGTCACAGATTTCGCCGTCGGCGACGCAGGAATGCAGGCCATCCGAGCACAAGACGATCCGGTCGCCCTTTTGGACGGCCACATCCTCAATGTCCACGCGGATCATAGGTTCCTGTCCGACGCTCCGGGTGAGAACCGAGCGATTTTCACTGAGTTTCGCATCTTCCTCGCTGATGAGGCCGAATTTGCGTTGCATCGCGACGTAGGAATGGTCGGTCGAGATTTGCTTGATCTCGCCGCGGCGGACAAGATAGACGCGCGAATCACCCACGTTGCCGACCGTGACGTGGTCGTTGCGGAGGATGGCGACGGCGAGCGTGGTGGCCATGCGCGAAGCGCCGTGGTCCTCCATCCCTTTGTCATACACGGCGAGATTGGCGGCATTGAAGGCCTGCGTCAGCAACTGCTGCGGGCTAACGTCCCCCTTGGCGTACTGAAAGGTCTTCAGCGCCTCTTCGACGGCCACCCGACTGGCGATTTCGCCATGGCCCTGGCCGCCAACGCCGTCCGCCAGCACGACCATGGCCCCGCGGTTGCGCTTTTCCTCGAGCGCTTCCGGTTGCCAGAAGCCGACGTAGTCCTCGTTGTGAGGACGGACGGTGCCGGCGGAAGAGAGTTCTGCGTAGGTCAGTTCCATGCCGTCGAGCCTTTTACGGTAACCGCCCGCGAGCAGCGTTACAAGCCGGATGAAAACGGAAACGGTCGTCCCGTCCAATCGGGACGACCGTCTCGACACCAATACCAGCCGCGACCGACTACAGCGCCAGCGCTGTCACCGCCGGCTTGCTGGTGAGGATCGTCTCCCGGCCTTTGGCCTTGCTGGATTTGGCGAAGTAGAACGCGCCGTAGATGCCCCAGAGGCCGCAAACGCCGAGCGCGATGTAAGGTTCCTTCACGCTCATGCCACTGACCGTGAATGGACCGATCAAGTAGAACAACATGCAGGCGAGGTTTGCCAGCAATCCGAAGATCGGCACAAACATGTGCTTGAAGCCGTTGAAGGAGTGGTGTTCCTTGAACGCCACCATCGCGATAATGCAAGTGATCATATAGAGCAGGAACGTGCCGAAGTTACTGATCAGGGTGATAATGACCAGCGTGTTCGGCAGTTTGGCGTAGGTCTCGGGTGCGAAGATCCCGAAGCTGTACCAGATGTTGTGATACTTCGGGTCCAGCGCCGCCGGCGTCGTGCCACCGAGGTACACCGCCACGGTGACGATGCCCAGGACCGCTGATATGCCCGCCAGCGCCCAGATCGCGCGGTAGGGCGAGAGGTTCTTGCCATGCAACAACCCGAAGTGCGACGGCACTTCGTCGTCACGGCCCATCGCGTAGGTCACCCGTGCGCCGGTGCTGAGGCAGGACAACGTAGTCCCGATCAGGGCGAGAAACACGGTGAACGCCTGCACGAGCATGAAGGCTCGTCCCGCCGCGTAACTGCCGAACATCCAACTGCCGACGATAACCATCATGTCGCCGATCGGCGCGCCCGACGCGCCCGCATTCGGCAGTGTGTAACCGTTGTGCAGGAAGTAATTCGCCGCAAAGTATTCGAGGAGGTAGCAGAAGAGACCTTGAATCAGCAACGAGAGCAACACCGCGCGGGGAATGTCGCGCTTGGCGTTTTTCGCTTCTTCACCCATCGCCGTGACCGATTCGAATCCGACAAGGATGAGAATCGCGATACAGGCCTGGATAAACATCAAGTTGAATCCGTGCGGGGCGACAACTGACCTGGCATTCTCATGGTAGTTGAAAGTCGGATTTCCCTTGTCATCCTTCGTGATCGCCCCGTCCTTCGAGTAGTCGACAGCGAACGGCGCCGCGAGTTTCGGATCGGTCACCGCCTTGCCGTCCTTGTCGGCAGCGACGGGAATGCCATCCTTGTCCTGCGAATCCTGCATCTGATAGACGGGCTGGCCCTTGGCATCCACCGTGGGTTTGCTGTTGGCATCAAGCACCGGTGTCGGATTGCCCTTATCGTCTTTGACCGGTTCCTGGGCGACCTGGTAATTCACCGCGACGCCGTTGGACAAATGGTAGCCTTGCGACCCTTGCGGGTGCTGAAGACGGTAGCTGATTGCCATCACGGTAAACACGAGCAGGGCAGTGATTTGGACGACGTTGATAATCGCATTCACGCCCGTCGTGCCGCCGACGCCGCGAAACGCGATATACGCCACGGCGAACGCAAACACCACGCAGAACAAGATCATGAACAGCGGACTGTTGTAGTTACCCGCAAACGTATCGGGGAAAAACTGATTCAACAGATATCCGCTGAGGATCGCTGTCACACCGACCATACATCCCGGGTACACCCAATAATACAGGTGACTGGCCCATCCCGTGAGGAACTTGGCCAGGCGCGCGAACTTATACGCGTGCGTCTTGGACAGGAACGCCTGTTCCGCGTAGAGATACGACGAGCCGGCGCCGGGGTACAGCTTTGACAACTCGGCGTAGCTGATCGCCGTCGCGAAGCACAACAGCAACGCCGCCACGATGCCGAACCACATCGCGGCGCCTGCCATCGGCGCTCCATACAGGGCTTGAATTTGATAGGTCAACCACAAGAACGCGCCCGGCGCGATCAGGGCCATCGCGTTCGACGTCAGACCCGTCAGTCCGAGCGTTCCTGTCGTCTGGGGCTTCTTTTCTCCCCCACCGGATGTTGGTACCGTTGCCATTTTGGTCTCCTTAGCTCTACAGGTTTTTATTTTTCCCTAATTCGCCGACTGTCACGCGGCGGCGCTGTCCAGCACGCCGACCGCCGTAGTCATTGTCGGAGCGAATCCACGCTCTCACCTGTGCTCTGCCTTTAGCGTCCCCTGTGCCAGTGAAAGCGCGGGTATTAACAAACCATTAAAGGCCAGCGGGTTTCGCAAATTGTTGTTGGGAGGGTCAAGCCTGTCAGCAGTCGGTTGTTATTCACCGTGGTCAAAATACAACATGTCCTCTCGGTCAATAGAGGGTATTTCCTGTCCACATTCCGTGCTGTAGAGGATGACAGGTTCGGTCGGAGCGCGTCAGAAGCAAGGACACGCCATCAGCCGAGAAACAGCCACGATACGATGGCGAAGAGTGGGATGAGAATGGGCAAGGTGTACTTCACCACGTAGCCGAAAAAACTCGGACACTGTGCGCCGCTCGACTCCGCGATGCTCTTGACCATGAAATTGGGGCCGTTGCCGATATAGGTGTTCGCGCCAAAAAACACCGAGCCCAACGAAACGGCGACGACGTATTTCCAGGTCTGCGGATCGAGCAAGAAGGCCTGGACATGCGCCGGGTTTTCGAGCGACAGATGCTGCAGGCCGAACGCCGCGGTCAGGAAGTTCAGGTAGGTTGGGGCATTGTCCAGCACGCTCGACAATGCTCCCGAGCCCCAGAAGAACTGGCGGACAGTGGTGATGCCCAGCGCCCCCGCGTGGGTTTCCAACAGATCCAGGGCGGGCACCATCGTGGCAAAGATACCGACAAAGAGGAAGCCAACTTCCCGAACCGGCCCAAAACTGAACTCGTTTTCCCGCAGCGCGTCTCGATTGCTGAACTTGTAAGCCAGGCAGGCGGTCCCGATCATCAGCGCGGCGATGACCAGCGAGACGAAGCCGTCGGCGACTTTCTCCGGGCTCCAGACCAGGGCTCGTCCCAGGGTTTCGAAAATCGGCCAGCCCTTGATTCCTCTCAGCCATTCCTGTTTTTGCAGCAGGACCAGGCCGATGATGATGAACAGGAAAATGAAATTATGGCTCCCTTCCAGCTCGATCCGGTCCTTGGTCGGGTGAGCGACCTTGCCGCCGTGCTTCTGGAAACTGTACGTGTCCATCACGAAGAACAGTCCGAGCAATGTGCCGACGCACAGCAGCCAGGCGGTCAGTACTTGCGGCACTTTCAAGAGCCAGAAGAACGGCACGCCCTTGAGGTACCCGAGGAATAACGGCGGATCGCCGATCGGCGTCAGGGCCCCACCGATATTGCTGACAATGAAAATGAAGAGCACCACCTGGAACGGCGCGGCGCGATGTTTGTTGATCCGCAGGAATGGTCGGATCAACAGCATGGAAGCCCCGGTCGTCCCGATGACGTTGGCCAGGATTGCTCCCAACGCCAGCAAGCCGGTGTTTACTGCCGGCGTGGACCGGCCGGTCATGTTGACGTGGATTCCGCCCGCAATGACAAAGAGGGACCCAATCAAAGCGATGAACGCGGTATACTCAATCAGGGTCGTGAGCATCCGCGCCGGGTTGTGCAGAACGATCAGGTAATAAAGGACGGCCACCAGCCCGAGTCCGACGGCGATCCTGTGGTAGTTGTGTTCCCAGAAACGCTTATTGAGGAACGGCATCAGCGCAATCGCCAGCAGCAAGATCACAAACGGCGCGATCATCGCCACGTGCGGTTCGCGCGAGGCAGCAACCTCGGTCCCAGTGGCCGCACTGGCGAGGCTGAGCATTCCGAAGAGGAAGGACAGGGTAACGACTGGTCTGCGCATCACCGTGGCAGATATTTTATTCGCAGTCGCAAAAGAAATGCAATGGTGTAGACAATGAAAAATCCGATCACAATGACAAAGAGCGACCCGATCAAGACATTTGGCCCTGCAGCTATTCACCTGCCGAATCAACTCACCGCTTGATTTTGTCCCGGGATTATGAAAAAAGGTTGACACTTCGATGGGGAAAAACCTTAAGATTGCCCTCGGTTCGGATCACGGCGGCCTGGAACTCAAGAATCAGCTCCTCGGTTATTTGCAGAGCCGCGGCTTTTTCGTGCAGGACTGCGGCACGCACAGTAAGGAGGCAGTGGACTACCCGCGCATCGCGTACACGGTCGCGCGGCTGGTGGCGAGCGGGACCTGCGACCGGGGGATCGTGGTGGATGGCGCGGGCATCGGGTCGGCGATGGCCGCCAACAAAGTCCGTGGTGTAAGGGCCGCTGCGTGTTACAGTGTCGCTTTGGCGAAGAACTCGCGCGAGCACAACGACGCCAACGTGCTGACGCTCGGCTCGGGCCAGACCAATTTTGAAACGGCCAAGCAGATCGTCGAGACGTTTCTGGCGGGCGAATGTGTTGAAGAACGGCATCGAAAACGGGTACAACTGATCAATGCAATCCAGGACGGACCAATTGAAACCGGGGCGCACCAGTCCACCTTGCTGGCCACGGTGGGAGAACCACGCGTGAGCGCCTCCCAGTCCGACCTCGAACGCATCGCCAAGCGCGTGCAGGAGCTTCTCGCGTCCCAGGGCAATCCGCCCATCGCGGCCACGGTGTCCCGTCCGGGATTCTCGCCCGCGCAAATCGCTCAACTCATCGACCACACGGTTTTGCGTCCAGACACCACGCGCGCGGACATCGAGCAGCTTTGCCGCGAGGCGCGCCAGGCCAAATTCTACTCAGTTTGCGTCAATCCCACGTGGGTCACGCTTGCACGGCAGTTGCTCGAAGGCTCGAACGTCAAAGTCTGCTGCGTCGTCGGGTTCCCCCTGGGCGCGCAGCCGCCCGAAACGAAGGCGATGGAAGCGCGCGCGGCCATCCGCCAAGGCGCGAAGGAAATCGACATGGTGATCAACGTCGGCGCGCTCAAGAGTGGCGATGACGAGCTTGTGTTGCGGGACATTCGCGGCGTGGTTGAGGCTTGCCGCGACGGCAGCGCGAAGTGCAAAGTAATTCACGAGACGTCGCTCCTGACCAACGAGGAGAAGGCCCGCGCCTGTCAACTTTCCGTAAAGGGGAACGCCGACTTCGTGAAAACCTCCACCGGGTTCAGCACGGGCGGCGCGACGGTGGAAGACGTGTCACTGATGAGCCGCATCGTTCGCGACAAAGGGCTCGGCGTGAAGGCCTCGGGGGGAGTGCGATCGCTGGCTGATTTGCTGAAAATGGTGGCGGCGGGCGCGACGCGCATCGGCACCTCCAGTGGCCTGAAGATTTTGAAGGAAGCCGCCGGGGAAGTCGTTTCGACGGGAGGCACGAAGTATTAGATGGACACGAAAGGAATGAAACATGGCCGATCTACGCTCTTACATTTTTCTCGATAGCTTGCAGCCGCAGGTGGCGTCGTTCTTCGCCACGGTCTCGCAGGGCTTCCTGCCGATCGCGGGACAGGCCTCACTCTTCGTCGAGATTTCGCCCGGCATGGAAATCAACCGCGTCACCGACGTGGCGCTCAAATCCACGAAGGTGACGCCCGGCATGCAGATCATCGAGCGCTTGTACGGGATGCTCGAAATCCATTCCGAGTCCCAGGCCGACGTGCGCCAGGCGGGCGCGGCCATCCTCCAGGCGCTCGATCTCAAGGAGGAAGGCCGCTACAAGCCGGTCATTTACAGCAATAGCGTGATTCGCCGCATCGACGACTATCATACGATGCTCATCAACCGCACGCGCCACGGCAATATGATTCTGCCCGGTCACACGCTTTTTACAATGGAATGCGCGCCGGCGGCTTACGCGGCGTTTGCGGCGAACGAAGCGGAGAAGGCCGCGGAGATCAACATCCTGGATATCCGCGCGTTCGGGAGCTTCGGCCGCATCTATCTCGGGGGCGACGAGAAGGACATCGACGTCGCCGCCAAAGCCGCCGAGCAGGCGATCAACAGCGTCACCGGCCGCGAGATGAAGGGCGGCGGCGGCGCCTAGACCGCAACCGGCAATTTGAACCGATCACACAAAACGTAAGGAGATCCGGACATGGCAGATGCATTAGGTTTACTCGAAGCACGTTCCTTCGCCGCGATGGTGGAAGGGGCTGACGCGATGGTCAAAGCCGCCAAAGTCGAACTCGTGAGTTACGAGAAGACCGGCGGCGGTTACGTCACGGCGGTCATTCGCGGCGACGTCGCCGCGGTGAAGGCCGCGACCGATGCTGGACGCACCGCGGCCAGCCGCGTGGGCGAAGTGGTGGCGGTCCATGTCATCGCGCGTCCGCACCAAAACGTCGACGACGTCGTCCCGCTGGGACGCGGCGCCAAAGCTGTCAAGAAATAACGATTCGCTCGGTGGACTGCTGGTCGTTTGCGCCAACGCGGCGGCCAGCAGTCTCACCGGGAGTTTTTGCTTATGAATCTTGGCATAGTTGTCGGCACCGTCGTCGCCACGCGCAAGGAGTCCAGCATGGACGGCCTGAAGTTCATGCTGGTCAAGCACGTCGATCCCGAAGGCAAGGAAACCGGCGGCCAAGTGGTGGCCGTCGATGCGGTCGGTGTCGGCCCTGGCGAGTTGGTGTTGATTGCCACGGGCAGTTCGGCGCGCCAGACCCTCGCGACCAAGGATCGGCCCTGCGACGCGGTCATCATGGCCATCGTGGATAGCTGGGAAATCGGCGGCACCGAGAAGTATCGAAAGGATTAGTGCGCCATGGCTGGACTTAGCGAGCAGGAAATCGATCTTATCGCGCAGCGCATCGTCGCCGACCTCACGGGACGCGGTGATAGCAAGACAGACGGACGGCTCGGAGAGCCGTCCCTACCAACGGCTCCACTGCGCGACATCGGGATCTTCGACACCATCGATGAAGCGGTCAAGGCGGCCAGCGTCGCCTTCTGCCAATTCGATCAACAGGGCCTGAAGAAGCGGAATGAGATCATCGCCTCAATTCGTCAGTCGATGCGGGAACACGGCAACGCGCTGGCGCGCATGGCGTATGAAGAGACGGGCCTCGGCCGCTACGAGGACAAGATTCTCAAGAACCAACTGGTCACCGAGAAGACACCCGGCACGGAAGATCTGCTCTCGCACACTGTCACCGGTGACGACGGCTTGACGCTCACCGAGCCTGCACCCTTCGGCGTCATTGCGGCCATTACACCGACCACCAATCCGACCTCGACAATCATCAACAACACGATTGCGATGCTCTCCGCGGGCAATGCGGTCGTGTTCAATGTTCATCCAAACGCCAAGCGCGTCTCCTGCCACAACGTCGCGCTTATCAACAAGGGCATCGTCGCCGCCGGCGGCCCGCGCAACCTTGTCACCTGTGTGGCCAATCCGACCGTTGAGAGCGCGAAGGCATTGATGAAGCACTCGGGCGTGCGTCTGGTCGTCGTCACCGGCGGCGGTGGCGTCGTACAGGTTGCGATGGCCAGCGGCAAACGCGCCATTTGCGCCGGGCCGGGCAATCCCCCGGCGGTCGTGGATGAGACGGCCGACATCGACAAGGCCGCGCGCGACATCGTCTTCGGCGCGTCGTTCGACAACAACATCATCTGCGCCGATGAAAAGGAATGTCTCGTCGTTTCCAGCGTGGCCGACAAACTCATCAAGGCGATGACCTACAACGGCGCGTACTTGATCACGAAGGAACAATTGGCCGCCGTCGAGAAGGTGGTGTTCAAGAAAACTTCCGGCCCGCGCCAGGAAGCCGATATCGACCGCTCGCTCATCGGCAAGAGCGCCAGCCTCATCCTGCAAAAGGCGGGCATCCGCTGCGACGAGAGCATTCGCCTCGGTATCTGCGAGGTGGATCACGATCATCCCCTGCTCTGGACCGAGCAGATGATGCCGATTTTTCCGGTCACCCGCGTGCGGGATGCCGACGAGGGCATCGATTTCGCGATGCAACTGGAGCATCCGCGACGGCACACGTTCGTCATGCATTCAGACAACCTCTCAAACCTCAGCCGCATGGCGCGCGAGTGCAACGCCAGCGTTTTTGTCAAGAACGGCCCGTCGCTGGCGGGACTTGGCTTCAAGGGCGAAGGCCCCACGTCGTTCACCATCGCCAGCCCCACGGGCGAAGGCATGACGACCCCGAAGAGTTTCTCACGCTGGCGGCGCTGCACGCTGGTCGGCGCGTTTAGAATCGTGTGAAGAAATACCCCGCCATCGCGGTTATCGAGTTCAGCAGCATCGCCGACGGCCTGTATACAGCCGACGCGATCCTGAAGAAGGCCGCCATTGCCATGATCAAGGGCGGGACGGTCAGCGGCGGCCGCTATCTCATCATTTTCGGCGGCACCACGGGCAGCGTCGGTGAATCGCTCAGCGAAGCGCTGGTCATCGGCGCGGGCAGCGTATTGGATCACGCGTTCCTGCCCGACGTGCATGCGAAGATTCATGATGCCATGTTGGGTAAGCGCACCCCTTGCGAGCAGAGTGCGGTGGCCATTCTGGAGACCGACACGATTGCCGCCAACATTCGCGCCGCGGAAGTCGCCATCAAGGGGACGGAAGTGAATCTGGTCGAGTTGCGGCTCGCCGAATACGAGATGTCGGGCAAAGCCATCAGCCTGTATAGCGGCGAGTTGCAGGAGGTCCAGGCGGCCATGACCATCGCCAGCGATTTCCTGCGCGGGCGGCAGGCGTTCACGCATTACCGCATCATCGCGCGGCCTCACGAAGCGCTTGCCCGTCAACTCGATGACACCACGCGGTACACCGACGCGAAGCTGCACGAACTGGAAGGTGAGGAAGCGTCCTAAATAGGAAAATTCGAAATTCGAATCTCGAAATCCGAAACAATTGCGAATGAAGGAAAATCGAAACAACGACAGGCCCGTTGCGCGACAGTTTGTATCGTTGCTGCCCTGGAATTTCGGATTTCTTTCGGATCTTGGAATTCGAGTTTTCTGGGAGACCCTTAATGCTGTTGGGTAAGGTCATCGGCACGCTCACGCCATGCGTCGTGTACACGGGACTTGAAGGCGTCCCGATGCTGTGGATTCAGCCGCTCGACAAGCAGGGCAACCCGAAAGGCGAACCGCTGGTCGTGTGCGATTCGACACGGATGGCCGGCCCCGGCGAGTTGATTTATTTCGAGGGCGGACGCGAAGCCGCGCTCGCGCTCGAACCCTGGTTTGTGCCTGTTGATCACACGATCATCGGAATCGTCGACGAACTGCATCACGAATCATGATCATCGGCACTGTCAGGGGTCATATCGTCTCGACCATCAACCACCCGTTCTACGACGGCAAGAAGATGTTGGTCGTCGAGAAAGAGGATTTCTCCGGGAAGGCTGGCGGCTACGTCATCGCCATCGATAGCGGCGTGGGCGCCGGCGTCGGCGAGCGCGTGTTGGTCATCGACGAAGGCAACTCCGCCCGTCAGGTCGTGAATGACAGCAAGGCCCCGCTGCGCTCCATTATTGTGGGGATAGTTGACCATGTGGAAGCCGTAGCGTAAATTTGGCTCGGCGTGAAATTCGATGTAACAGTGGAAGCTGGCGGCGACGGCTTCGTGGCGGAGTGCGAAAGCATGGCTTGCAGCGCCCAGGGCCTCAGTCCTACCAACGCGCTCGACTCGCTCCGCGATGAGATTCGTTATCGCCTCGAACTCTGCCCCTGCACAACGGTCAACGACGACTACGTGGAACTCAACGTCACTTCGTCTCTTTGACCCGACCTCTACCGCGCATTTCTCCTGGCCTTGCCCATTTCAATTCACGCGCTTTGATTTCTTCAGGCGTCGCCGCCGCAGGCCACACTTCATCTCCCGCTCCCCAAGAGTCCAGGTACCACGAGACTGGTGATCTATCCGGAGCGCCGCCATCGTCCACTCCGTTGTCGCCTACGGAGTACAGCGTAAAAGTTCCGTCGGCATTCAGCTTGTAGCGTAGAGGCTTGCCATCCATCCAATCATGCGGCAACTCGGGCAGGAATTCGGGCATCAAAACCAATAGATTTGCGGGAAATACTCCGGTGTGCAGGTGAAAGCGCTTTAAGGCAATGGCCGTGATGGCCATCTCCCGTAATGTTTCATACCTCACAGCCCGACCCGTTTCAAACTCGCCGCTGTAGCTTCTGCCGCTGACCATGTATCGCCAGCGATCGTAGAACAATATCCAATACTTCTCTGGCTTCCATGACCACGCCATCCACGATTTCTCCTTAATCACAGATCGGGTGCCGTCCAAGGTCTTAGACCATCGCCGCAGACAGAGGAGTTGATCCTGTTCAAACCACGCGGCTCGCCATAACAGCCAGTGGGCCGTCAACAGCGATGTGTCCAGCCAATAGTCGAATCCTTGTTTAAGCTCGTCGTTGTAGTAGCTTCCCCATTCCAGGCCATCGCGCAGGTCTTTAAGCGTATCCCGATGGTAGTACTGAAGACTCGCCACTCGATCCATTTCCATAGTCGGCAGATAATCGGAGAGACATTCGGCATGTTGCCAACCTTCCTGCAACTTTGCCAGTTGCGCGTCCGTCCAGCCCTCGGCTTGCATTGCTTCCCATGTCACCTTCAACGCGTTTGCTCCCGTCGTGAGGCGTAACCATTGAGCGTGCCCTACGCGCTCGCTCTTCTGAAGGCGTATCAGTCCCGTCATCGCCAAGATATTATCTGATGCGGCATTGAGGTTCCCACGGTGCAATGCGTCGATGGCCGCTGCCCCAAGCCAATTCCGCAGGTATACGATATCCATCGAATGCAACGGGAGGTCACGCTGGTTCTTGGTATAGTCCAATTCCACTGCCAGTGTGGGCTGTTGCGCCGCTGTTCTGGCCTTTTCCAGGATATTGCTCACGGCGGCAATATCTCTGCTCAAATTGTCCCAACTGTATGGCGGTGTCCGATTCGCTGGCTCATCCTCCCGATATAAGACATGGACACGGCCGGGCGTGACGAACTTCATGACCCATAGGCCCGAGAGCCATAGCTGGTTGGATGTCGAAAGCGGCGCGAGTTGACTGGCCGCCTCCAGCAACGCCGGCGCACCGTTGCCCTCTTTCGGTATCTTCGGCAAATCGATTTCGGCAATCGTCAGCTTTTCGCCTTTGGCGCGGAGTTCGGCTTTGTAGCGGGCGAGCGTGATGCGGCCGCGGATGTGTTCTTCGAGGATGAAGAGTGCCAGCAGCGCTGCCAGCGCGAGCATGGCGTACCCCGAGCGACACAACAGCTTTTTGACCAGTTGGGATTTCATCGGCCAACTGCTACACTCGACGGGGTGGAACAATCCGCAGCATATCAGTCATTCGTGGCGTTGCCAAGCGATGAGCACATTCACATCGCGTGGCCGACGCCGAACCGTCTTCTATTGGACACGCCTGAACGGTTTTTCGCACGCACGCGGGTGAATGCGGATTACGGCAAGCCGGGGTGGACGCGGGATTGCGGGAAACGGTTTCACCGCGGGTGTGACATCGCGCCGGTGAAGGTCACGGCAACAGGACGGACGACCCGGGTCATCTTCACGGACTGCGCCACGAATACTGACTTTGAAAGCGAAGAACCCACCTTCGTGCCTCACGATAACGTATTTTGCGTGTTCGATGGCCGGGTCGCGGAAGTTGTGGACGACGAGAACGCGTCGGACTTCGGCAGGCACATCGTCGTCGAGCACATCTGGCCTCGCAGCGGGAAGATTTTTTTCACGCTCTACGCGCACCTTGCCGAGATCAACGCCCCTGGTTCGTTGATCTGCGGCCAACCGATTGGAAAGATGGGTCAAACTTCGCGCAGCGCCGACGCGCGCAACTGGATGGCCATCGCGCCGCATTTGCACTTCGAAGTGCAGGATACAAGCGGGCAATGGTACAATCCCGTGGAGTTTTTGCGAAGGTTTGGGAAGTGAGGCGGCGTGGACGCGGTGTTTCGCCGATGGTGAACGGCGGGAAACGACAGAGATCCTTCGACAAGCTCAGGATGACAGAGAAAGCTCGCCGGGGGCTCGCCCCCAAACGGCCTAGGGGAAAAGGTGATCACAGATCTGGCGGGCGGCGGCGGGCGGGGCTTTCTTGTTGTGTGGCATCACTCCGAGCAGTGGAACTTTGCAGAGTGTTGGTAGAACGCGGATGTTTGTTTTTTCGGCCAAGCCTTGGCGACCGCCCGCGGTGTCGTTCAGAACAAGACCGGCGATTTTCAAGCCAGATGCGTCGGCCTGGCGGACGGTCAGCAGACTGTGATTGATCGTTCCCAAGCCGAGGCGCGCGACCACCACCAGTGGAAGTTTCAAGGCTTTCGCAAGGTCGGCTACGAAATAATTGTCACGGATGGGGACGAGAAGGCCCCCTGCCCCTTCGACGAGGACCACGGAGTAGTTGGCCGCCAGTTGCCGGTACGTCCGCAGAATCTTGTGGAGGTCAACGGGCTTGTGCTCGATTTTTGCGGCGACGCTTGGCGCGAGTGGATGGCGCAGGTAGACGGGATTGATCACGTCGAGGGGCTGTTCGTGATCCATGATCGCCGCATAGATTTCCGCGTCGTGACGTCCGCCCGGGCCGCAGGCGATGGGTTTGAAGGCGGCGGCGGACACGCCGCGCCGCCGCAACTCTGCCAGTAGCGCCGCGGTGACGTGCGTTTTACCGACGGCGGTATCAGTGCCTGTGATGAAGAGGTTCTGTGGCATCCACTGGATCTTTGCTTGTTTTGGTATACGCGGCCACGGCCAGAATTGCCAGAAGCGGGATGATGGGATAGCGGAACCGACTGTTGCCGAACGGGCCGACGCTGAGGGCGACAAAGTACACCACCAGGATCGTCAGGAACGCAAGTTCGCGTCCTCGTCGGACCGCTCCCCAAACTGCCGACGCCACCAATATCAGCAACATCCCTGTGTACGAAATCTGCCACCAGCGCGGCGCTGGTTTTGGCTCGCGCAGAAATGCCTCCAACATTCGTCCTCCCGGCCCCACCAGCGTCTGGCCCGTGCCCCAAACCATTTCCACCGCCAGCCGCCACGGCGCGGCCCCCAGTGTTTCCTGGAGGACCTTCGCTTGTTCCTGCTGCGTCTTCTCGAAACGTTCCCGCCCATCGAAGAACTCGATCGAGCCGGTCCGCTCGAGCAACCGTTCCCGCGCCAGATCCACGGAAATGCCTGTTCGTTCCGCTTCCAGACTGGCCGCCCAACCGGTCACCATGACGTTCCGTCCTGACGAACTGAAAAAAAGGTGCCCGGTCAACAGGGCGTTGCGTCCAATCCACAGTCCGACCAGAGGCAGAAAGCCGATCAGGAAAAATACGATGTAGCGCGGACGCATTCGCCACAGGAGCGCTGCGGCCAACGCCACCAACGGCAGCCACATGGCGACGGCGCGGCACAATGTCGCCAATCCCCACAGCAGGCCGCAGAGCAGCCAGGCGTAATTCTTCTCCCGTCGCCAAACCAGCAGACAGAGGCCCGCTAACAAAAACAACATGAACAACGGTTCTGTAAGGACCAGGCAGCAGCGGAGCACGGAATTTGGTTCCACGGCTGTCAAAAACCCGGCAATCAATGCGCCTCCCGATCCCAACCAGCGCGAGGCGAGTAGCACCGTCAGTGCGCAGGCGATTGCTGCCAGCAAACAGTTGGCAACCAACAGCACGCCGAGGCGGTCGCCGGCGACGAGGATCAATCCCGCCAGAAATACCGGGTAGCCCGGAGGGCGGTTGATATTCGGCAGCTCGCGACCATCCGGCGCGGCGGCGACGAAGCCCTTTCCCAAGGACAGGTTCCGACCCAGTTCACGGTAGTAATCCGGATTTTGGTCGGGCTTCAAATGCGGCAACAGCGAGAACACGACGACCCCGCGCACGGCCAGCGCCACCACGAATACCAGGATGGCTGGTCGCAGCTTCATAGCAAGGAGAGCGCATCCACATCCACACTGGTGGTCACGTCATTCGGCATCTTCGTCGCCGTCATGACCTTGCTCACGGCCTCGACCAGCGGGAGAATCTGCGCGCTTCTCATGACCACCTGATAGCGGTACTGGTTCTGCACTTTCGCG
>JBGOTY010000017.1:0-20065 GCA_041476745.1 Verrucomicrobiia bacterium
AAAGTCGTGCCAATCATTGTGTGTGGGCAACCGTAACGAACCGTGCGGTGGTTTGCAAACGCAATCCCCGCAAGACGGGCGGCAGGGGGCTGGTTACACCTTCCCGGGAGTCAGTGGAAAGTAATTGGTGGCGTTGTGATAGCAGATATCGCGCACGATGCCGCCGAGCAGTTTGATGTCGTGGGGGAGTTCGCCATTCACCACGTCACGGCCGATGAGGTTGCAGAGGACGCGGCGGAAATACTCGTGTCGGCTGTAGCTGAGGAAACTGCGCGAGTCAGTGATCTTGCCGATGAAGCGGCTGAGCAGGCCGAGGTTGCAGTGGGCATTGAGCTGCCACTCGATTGCTTCCTTCTGGTCGAGAAACCACCAACTGCTGCCAAATTGGAGCTTGCCGGGCACGCTGCCATCCTGGAAATTGCCAAGCATCGTGGCAAACGCGTAATTGTCGGCGGGGTTCAGGTTGTAGAGGATCGTCTTCGGCAGCCGGTCGTTTTGATCCAGCTTGTCGAGGTAACGGGCCAACGGCCCGGCCTGAGGCCAGTCGCCAATCGAGTCGAAGCCGGTGTCCGCGCCCAGCGTCCGCATCATACGCGTGTTATTGTTGCGCAGCGCCCCGAGATGGAGTTGCATAACCCAGCCGCGCGCCTGGTACTGCTCCCCCAGCCACAGCATGACGACACTGCGGAATTGATCGGCTTCGGCTGAGGTCACAGCTTTACCGGCGCGGGCGTTGGCGAAAATTCTGGTAGCAGCGGCCTCGGTGCAATCGTCCGCGTAGGCATGCTTCAACCCATGATCGGACAAACGGCAGCCGTTCTCGTGAAAGAAATCGAGCCGTTTCTGCAAGGCGGCGAAGAAGCTGGACAGGTCGCGGATCTCACCGAGCTTGTCCATCCAGGCGTTCCACGGCACCGGCTGATCCACCGCCAGCGCCTTGTCGGGGCGAAACGCTGGATACACGCAAGTTGACAGGTGGCCAGACTTCCGAATCCGACGGTGCTGCTCCAGTGAATCGGTCGGGTCGTCCGTCGTGCAGACCACAGCGACGCGGTTTGATTCGAGAATCCGTTGGACCGGCATGGAGGCGAGCTTCGCATTCGCTTCATCCCAGATTTCCTTGGCCGTCGTTTCGTTGAGCAACGTGTGGATGCCGAAAAACCGTTTCAGTTCGAGATGCGTCCAGTGGTAGAGCGGGTTGCGCAGGGTGTGGGGAACGGTGCGGGCATAGGCGAGGAATTTCTCCCAATCGCTCGCGTCGCCGGTGCAGTATTTCTCCGGAACGCCATTGGAACGCATGGCGCGCCACTTGTAGTGGTCGCCGGCCAACCAGATTTCATAAAGGTTGCGGAACGTCTTGTTTTCCGCGAGTTGGTCGGGCGGCAGGTGGCAATGATAATCGAAGATCGGCTCGTGTTGGGCGTGTTCGTGATACAACTCGCGGGCCACGTCGTTCTGGAGCAGAAAATCCTCGGTGATGAACGACTGCATGGTCTCAACCCTTGGTCAGCAGCGAGAGGTGTTTCGTGAGGTGGCGATCCAGTAACTCCTCATGCAGTGGCGCGTGACGCTGCAGCACTTCGATGATTCGCGGTTTCAAGCTCGGGTCGGTCAGCACGGAACCGAAGGTCACATGCAGCAACTGTCGTCCCGGCACCTCATCCAAAAACACGGCTTCCTCTTTCGGTCCGCTGAATTTCGGCAACGCCCTGACCTGCGCCTCCGTCGTGGAAATATGATAACTGTGTCGATCGGTCGCAAAGCGGCCGCGGCAAAACTCGACAATTTCGTCAAACAACGGCGTCGCGGTCCGGGCCACGACACGCAAGGCTTCGAGATAGCTGGTGCCGGCCGTTTTTACGTGAAGCAAATCGCCACACACGCGCCCGACGATGGGGTACGCGGCGAACTTGTCCGAGCCACTATGAACGCTAATCTTGTACGGGCCGCAATGCTTCGCGATGGCGACGTGGTCGCGCAGCGAGGCCTCGAATTTCTTCAGGTCACCCTTGTAGTCGATGCCTTTTTCAAAATCTCCGACAAACCGCGGCGCGATGCTGACCACGTTGGGGGCTTTCTGCCGGCGGAGTTCCAAGCCAATAAAGAGATGCTCCAGCGCGCTGGTCGGGTCCTCGGTTTCATCCACGCTCACCTCAATCTCGAACGGGCGCTTACCCATGACTCTTGCGATGTGGGCACCCATGAGACCACAGTGTTCGAGCGAGCGACCATATTTGACGGCGGCACCCTGCAACGTCCCGCGGTCGAACTGCAGCATCCCAAGCCCCGGGATCTCGAACTTCCGGCCGAGGTATGAGGCCTCCAACTCTGGCGTCAGCGCGCCTTTGCCGACATGGGTAGAGGGGTCAATTGTGAAGAAACAGAACCCCGCTGCCGCCGTACGGTCGACGTGCTCCGGCAATTTCAGGTGGTCGGCGTCTGCACCCCACGCGCTGCTGTAGCCGAGCTCGCGGAGTGCCCCGGTTGCGGCTTGAATCACGTCCTGGGGTGTCCGTCGGGTGCGTTCCATCTCACGGATGGATTGCTGGGCAAAGATCGGGGCGAAATCAAATTTGCGAGCAGCCGCGAAATGCCCGGGCGTTGCCAACCCTAGCCGATCACCGAAACCGAATGACTTCTTGAGGCCCAATGGAACAGGTGATGCTGTATTCATCGTAATGGCAGTTAATTGAAGAACACCGACAATGTGTTGCTATCTTACAACGCGATGCTTTCCTCGCCAACAGGTTTCTGGTAGTATTTTGGACGATAATTGTGGAGACTAGGTGACTGAATCCATGAGCACGCTTCCGAATGCGTTACATTTGCCCCCGCCGGGCCGCCCGCGCTGGGTCTGCGCTGAAAGTGCGCAGTTGGATCTTCTTTATCTGGCCTGGGGGCATCGGTTGTACGGGCGCAACCCGATCCCCATGTCCCGTCACCCCGGTTGGCATTATGTACTCGTGAGTCGGGGCAGCCCAACCCTGATACTGGAACAGGAGGAAAGGGTCTTGAATCCGGGCGATTTCCTGGTGATCGACCCCGATTGTGCCAGCGGTTGGACGGATCGACCCGATGCGGTGTGTGATCTGCTCGTCTGGATTTGGCGCAGCGGTCCCCGGTGCTCGGAGTGCGCCGCAGCGCCGGGCGCCTATCAGCAGTGGACGATAGACCCGCGACTGCAACACAAGCTGGAACAACTCCACACATTGTGCCGCCAGGAGGTCGAGCGGCCGGACGAATTAACGAAACTGGCGATCGAACAATTGCACATCGCGATTGATGTCACCGTCGCCCGCCTCATTCGTCCCAAAACGCAGCCTCCTGAGCCGTCTGTCCGGATGGAGTTAGCCGTTCGCTGGATGGCCCAGAATCTGGCAGAGCGGAACCCGGTTCGGGCTCTCTGCGAGTATCTGCAAATTTCCCCCGCGACGCTCGCCCGGATGTTTCAGACTCATCACGGGGAGTCGCCCGCGACGTATCACCAGCGAATGAAGATGGCCCGGGCGCAAGAGCTGTTGGAGACGAACCGTTTCTCGGTCAAGGAAATTGCTTACGCGCTGGGCTACAAGCACCCGAACGACTTCAGCCGCGCGTTCAAGCATTTTGTCGGCAAGAGCCCGAAGGCAGTCCAGTCGTAGTCCGGGTGCGACCAAGCATCTTCGTGCGCTGACGGATTATGCACGGCGCTTCACGGAATCCACCTTGACCATCCCGGTGGCAATCCCTATCCTGTGAATTGTGAGTCGGTTAGACACCGGTCACCAGCAAACCTCGAGAAAACGGCATGACTGTCTCAGAAGCCCAGAGGACAATCGACTTGCGCAGCCAGAAGCCCGCGGGGCGTTATCGCTGGACCATTTGCGCGCTGTTGTTCGCGGCGACGACCATCAACTACATGGATCGTAGCATCCTCGGCGTATTGGGGCCGACGCTGCAATACAAGGTGTTCAACTGGACGGACAATGACTACGCCAGTATCAATATCGCGTTCAAGATCGCCTACGCGATTGGCATGTTGGCCATGGGTGCGATCATTGACAAGCTTGGCACCAGGATCGGTTACACGCTCTCGATTGCCATCTGGAGCATGTTCGGGATGTTGCACGCGGCGATTCGTCCGGCCTTTGGTTTTGTCGGGTTTTGCATTGCCCGGTTTGGTCTCGGCTTTGGTGAGTCGGGTAATTTCCCTGCGGCCATCAAGACTGTCGGTGAATGGTTTCCCAAAAAGGAGCGCGCCTTCGCCACGGGTATTTTCAATGCCGGTTCCAATGTCGGTGCGATTCTCGCGCCGTTGGTGATTCCGTTGGTGGTACTGCCAGACGGCACCAACTGGCAGTTTGCCTTTCTCACGACCGGTGTGTTTAGCGCGGTGTGGGTCGGGCTTTGGCTAAAATGTTATCAACGCCCGGAAGTCCATCCGGATTTGTCCAAAGAGGAACTGGCTTACATCAACAGTGATTCGGTCGCTGAAGCTTCCGCCGGCAAAGTGTCCTGGCTGAAGGTCATTCCCTTGCGGGAAACGTGGGCATTTGCTGCCGTCAAAATGACGGATGCGGTCTGGTGGTTTTACCTTTTTTGGGGAGGGAAGTTTCTTTACGACAGGTTCGGCTTGAGCCTGAGTGGCCTCGCCGGCCCAATGATTACCATTTATGTCATCGCGGATGGTGGAAGCGTCGCGGGCGGTTGGATGTCGTCCTTTTTCATCAAGAAGGGCTGGCCAGTGAATCGGGCGCGTAAGACGACGCTGTTCATTTGCGCTTTGTTCATCCTACCGGTGATGTTCGTGACGCAGATCGGCACGCGCTTCGACATCAATGCGCGCTTTTTTGAGCGGTTGCAGAACACCCCTTACACTGTGGAGCAGTTCACCGTGGTGGACGGCAAGACGAAGAAAGAAAAGAGCACGGAAACCGTGCCGGCGGCAGCCATTGCCGCCTTGCATGCGCTTGATGGAAAGAGTTATAACTCGGCGAAAGAATTCTTTAGCGCGGTCGCCAGCGTTCTGGGCAAGGAACAATACAAGAGTATGGAACCGGCGCTGATGAAGAGTGCCCGCTCCGATAATTTTTATTGGATTTCCGTGCTACTGATCGCCCTTGCCGCGGCTGGTCACCAGGCGTGGTCGGCCAACGTATTTACGCTCGTCTCGGATGTATTCCCGAAAAAGGCTACGGCATCCGTCACCGGTATCGGCGGCATGGTGGGAGCTGTGGCGGGCATTGTAGCGGACCGCAGCCTGGGCAAGGTGCTTACGTCAAGCGGGCCCTCGGGTTATTTCTTTGCCTTTTTGGTCGCCGGCTCATGCTATCTCATCCTGCTGGGAGTGGCGCACGTGCTGATGCCGAAGATGACGCCGCTCGACGAAAACCTGCGGCGCGTCGAAGCATAAGTTACCCTAACGCCCCATCCAGCCGCCGTCAACGGTGAGGATGGTTCCGTTGACGTAGTCCGAGGCGCGGGACGCCAGAAAGACCACCGCGCCCTGCAAATCTTCGGGACGCCCCCAACGACCGGCGGGAATTCGATCGAGGATCGCCTTGGACCGCACGGCATCGGCTCGGAGCGCTGCTGTGTTGTCGGTTTCGATATAGCCCGGCGCAATCGCGTTGACGTTCACACCTTTGCCGGCCCACTCATTGGACAATGCCATGGTCAATTGCGCGATCCCACCCTTGCTCGCGGCGTAGCCGGGGACGGTGATGCCGCCCTGAAACGCCAACAACGAGGCGATGAAGATGATTTTTCCGCGTCCGCGCGCGAGCATCGGCTTTCCCAATTCGCGGGCGAGAATGAACTGCGCCGAGAGATTCACCTCGATGACCTTGTCCCAATCTTCGTCCGAGTGCTGGGCCGCCGGCGCCCGGCGAATCGTGCCGGCGTTGTTGACCAGAATGTCAATCGGGCCATTCTCGACGATAACTCGCCGGGTGAATTCGTAAAGCGACTGTCGATCGCCAAGGTCGCAACTGTACCCGGAGAACTTGCGTCCCACCGCGGTCACGCGTTGCGCGACTTCCTCACCGCTGCCCTTCAGCGAGGCGCTGACACCAATGATGTCCGCCCCGGCCTCGGCCAATGCTTCCGCCAGGGCCAGGCCGATGCCGCGGCGGCAGCCTGTCACCAGCGCGGTTTGCCCGTCGAGTCGGAATCGATCCTGGATCATTGCAAATCTTTCACGGCAATCTGGTCCATGTCGGTAAATTCCTGATTCTCACCACCCATGGCCCACACGAAACCGTAGTTTCGCGTTCCCGCGCCGCAGTGGATGGACCACGGGGGCGACAAGACGGCTTCGCCGTTGCGCACCACCAAGTGACGCGTTTCCTGCGCGGTGCCCATACAGTGAAATACGACGGCGTCCGGAGCGATATCGATGTACAGGTAAACCTCCGACCGCCGCGCGTGGGTGTGCGGCGGCATCGTGTTCCAGATACTGCCTTCCTTGAGGATCGTGAAGCCCATCACCAACTGGCAACTCGGGATTCCCTTGGTGTGAATGTATTTGAGGATCGTCCGTTGATTGGCGTCCCGTTGCGAACCAAGCTCCACGGGTTCCGCATCGGCTTCGGTGGCCAGTCGCGTGGGGTGGGACGTGTGGGCCGGGTAACTAACCAGATAAAACCACGCTGGCTCCTTCGGATCGGCGCTGCTAAAATCAATCTTCTGGCTCCCCCGCCCGATATACAGGCAAGAACGCTTGGCCAGTGCAAACTCCTTGCCGTCAACCGTGATCGCGCCCTTGCCGCCGAGGTTGAGGACGCCGATCTCGCGTCGTTCGGCAAAGTAGGTCGCCGCCAATTCCTTCGAGGATTCGAGCGCGAGCTTTTGCGTGGTGGGGACAACCCCGCCGACGATCGCGCGGTCCACATCGGTGTAGACGAGTTGCACGGTTCCCGGTTGAAACAGATTTTCGACGAGGTAGTTGGCGCGCAGTTCGGCGGTGGTCATTCGCATCATCCGCGTCGCATCGGCCACATTTCTAGTTCGCATGGTTGTCCTTTGCTAAAAGCTGAAGGCTATCAGGTTCGTGTTCCCATCGCAATCAGAGGCTCAGGGGACCGGCGTTGGCGCGGCGATTTTCAAGGGCGGCTCCGGGCCGGGTGGCCAGGCGAAGTGGTAAACCTCGCTGCCGGCCAGCAAGAACGCGCCGACACCGTACACTTCGGTATTGGTCGCGCTTATTGATACCGCGTTGCCTCCGGGCGGCTGGACAAATCCAAGCCGACCGTTGGCGTCGACGCAACGCACCAACCCTTGCCAGGCTTTGCGGATGGCCGGTTCGTAGTCCGCTCGAGTCAGGAGTTTTTGATTCACTCCCCAGGCCAGCCCGTACAGAATGAGGCCGCTCCCGCTGCTTTCCGGCGCGGGAAAACTATCGGGATCCAGGAGGCTCGCGCGCCAGAGGCCGTCTTCGCCCTGAAGATCCACGAGTCGTGCCGCCATTTCCCTGAGTTGGGCGACATACTGCTGTCGGTCGGGATAATCGGCGGGCATGTATTGCAACACGCGCACCAGCGCGCCCATCACCCAGCCATTGCCCCGGCCCCAGAAGACCTTCCGGCCGTTGGCCTCACGCGTCGTCACAAAACGATCGTCGCGGTAGTAGAGATGCTCCTGCTTGTCATAGAGGTGGTCGTAGGTCCACCACCAGCGCTCATTCATGAAGTCCAGATACTTTTTGTCGCCCGTGGCGGCAGTCAACCGCGCCCACACGGGTGGCGACATGAACAACGCATCGCACCAACTCCATTTTTGCGACGCCCGCGGCTTCGAGTAATCCAAGTCCTTTTCATCCTTGGGGGGCGTTGCCATGATCTGGTCGCAGCGTCGTTTGGCCGGCTCCAGCATCTGGACGTCGTGATGTTGCAGGTAGAGTTCGAGATACGTCTGGAGCACGCAATGGTCGTCGGCATGATAGATGGTAAGAATGGGTCTTGGCGCGTTCGTCTGAACCGCCGTGGGTGGTTCCGGGGCGGACGGGTCGCGCGGTTTCCAGTCGTTGTCCCGCCCCATCTTCATCATCGCGTCGTGATACCGGGAATCATTGGTGGAAATCGACGCCAGCGCCATCATGCCGGCGTAGTAAGCGCCTTGCGTCCACGACGTCGCGCGTCGTGGGCTCGGATTGGCCAATTGCCAGTTGGCGACCCGCTTCATGGCTGTCAGCACCGCTCTCTGGGTGATCTCACTTGGAAACGTCATAATGGGCGATGCCCTGTTCGTGGCGACTGATTCACTGCCCTGGGTTTCGGCAACCAGCATCAAGGCAGCGGCGAGGACGGCGGTTGCCAACCAGCGCGGTGTGTAACACATGCGGCCAGTTTCCCATTTTCAGGGACGGGCTGCAATCCTTCTCCACGATACGAAGTATCGGATGGTCACGGGTGGCGAGTTGCGCTAGGCTTCCGGGCCGTTGAAAACGCAGCCGTTCATTCCCGCTTCCCGTCAAATGGAGGCGACCCGCACCGTGCTTCTGGGAGTGGCCCTGACGATTTTTGCGGGCGCACTCTGGCTGCATTGGCCGTCCGTCGCCGGCGGATTCCTCACGCGGATGGACGATGACGAGTACCTGCGACAGTCCGTGCATTGGCAGGGCCTGAGCTGGGGCGCGGTCCGCTGGGCGTTTACGAGCACGGAGCCGTACTATCAACCACTGCCGCGCCTCTCGCACGTCCTCGACTATCAGCTCTGGGGGACGAACGCCCGGGGGCACCACGCAACCAGCGTGGTACTGCATGCACTCAATTCTGCGCTCGTGTTCGGCTTTCTCTGGACGCTGCTCGGCGTGGCGGCGGCCTCGTTGACGACGCGCGAGCGGTTGGCGCTGGCAATCGGTGTCGCGGTGGTGTTCGCGGTGCATCCGTTGCAGGTTGAATCGGTTGCATGGATGTCGGGGCGGACGCAGTTGTTGTGCACCTCGTTCGGGATTGGCAGCCTCTGGGCTTACGTCGCCGGCGCGCGGCGTTGGCTGGTGTGGGCGCTATTCGTCGCGGCGCTGTTCTGCAAGCCGCTGGCGGTGTCGCTGCCCTTCGCGATGCTGGCCCTGGATTACTTCTTGGCCCGGCGAGACGAGGAACCGGGTTGGGTACGATTGCTGCGCCGGAACGCGGCCCTGATTGCGGTGGGCGTCGCGGCAGCGGTGGCAACGGTCATCACGGAGTCGCGCGCGGGCGGTCTGCTCGTGCCGCTGGAGGCGATACGGCCGTCGCAACGCGTGCTCCTGACGGCGCAGAGCCTGATGTTTTACCCGTGGAAACTGGTGTGGCCGACGTGGTTATCGCCTTATTATCCGCGGCCAGCAGAGATCTCGCTGTTCCAGCCATTCGTCTTTGCGTCGCTGCTTGGTGTGGTGGTGATCACGGCACTGTGTCTCTGGCGCAGGCGACGCGCGCCGGTGCTGGTGGCGGGGTGGGGGACGTATGTGTTGTTCGTTTTGCCGGTCTCAGGGCTGACGCCGACGGGTGGAGAAGCGGTAGCGGACCGGTACGCTTATCTCGCCATGCTGCCGCTGCTAGTATTAGCAGGCGGAGCGGCGGTGTGGCTGTGGAGGCGTTGTCCGATGATCGCCCGTTGCGGGTTGGTGTGTTTGTTCGTGGGCGAACTGTTTTTCTTCGGAATACGCACGCGGGCCCAGACATCGGTCTGGCGCAACGATGAGACGCTGTGGCGCGGTGTTCTCGCTCAGTTTCCGGATTCCGATTTGGCCGATGAGATGCTGGCGCAGGCGTTATTAAATCAGAATCGGGTTCCCGAAGCAGTCGGCTACGCGCGGCGCGCGGCAAAAGTTGCGCCGTCCGCCGAAACGCATCGGAACCTCGGGATCGTCCTGGCACAGGCCGGCAAAACCCCGGAAGCCATCAGTGAATTCAAGCTGGCCCTGCAGATCAATCCCGACCTGGCCGATGCGCACTGCCATCTGGGGGTGGTCTTGCAGAGGGAAGGTAAATTCGAAGAAGCCGTTGGGCATTACCAACAGGCGTTGCGGATGAATCCCAATTACGCCGAGGCACATTACAATCTGGGAGTTGCTCTCGTGCGGCTCGACCGCGTGCCCGAGGCGATGGAGCACTGGGCGCAAGCGTTGCGGATCAATCCCGATTACGCCGAGGCACACGCCAACTTGGGAGTTGCGTTGGAGCAAGCGGGGAAACTTGAAGATGCCATTGGGCATTATGAGGAGGCGCTACGAATCAGGCCCGACCTCGCAGTGGTGCATTACGATCTCGGAAACGCGCTGGTACGACTAGGCCGCGCGTCGCAGGCAATCCGTCAATACGAAGAAGCGGTACGGTTCAAACCCGATTATGCCGAGGCACGAAATGCGCTGGTACGATTGCGGGCCGTTCCGTAAGAATATAAGAAACCATGAAGAACACGTGGAAATCATGCGGCTGGGGCTGTGCGCTGATTGTCTTATTGACGGTAGTGGCGTACTTCCCCGCCATGCGGGGCGGGTTTGTCTTTGATGATTACGCGCTGCTCATCAATAACCCTTTGGTCAAGGCCAGCGACGGGCTGCACCGGTTCTGGTTTACGACGCAGGCTCCGGATTATTACCCGCTGACATGGAGTTTGTGGTCGCTGGAGTGGCGGCTGTGGGGTGACCACCCGAGGGGGTACCACGTGGTCAACGTCCTCTTGCACGCGGTCAATGCGATCCTGGTGTGGATGATCCTGCGACGCCTCAAGATTCCTGGAGCGTTGGTGGCGGCGCTGGTATTTGCCGTGCACCCAGTGAACGTGGCCACGGTGGCGTGGATCAGCGAACAGAAGAACACACTGTCCATGCTGTTTTACGCGATGGCGATTGTGCTGTACCTGCAATTCGATGAGGACAGCCGTTGGCGCTGGTTTGGTCTTTCGCTGGCGGCGTTTCTGCTGGCCCTGCTTAGCAAGACGGCGGTCGTCATGTTGCCGGTCGTGCTGTTGGGCTGTGTGTGGTGGGTGCACGGTCGAGCGCGGTGGAAAGATCTCCTGTATAGTGCGCCGTTTTTTGTCCTCTCATTGGGGCTGGCTCTGGTGACGATCTGGTTTCAATCTCATCGGGCCCTGGTGGGAGAGTCAATTCAACCGGTTGCCTTTCCTCTTCGTCTGGCAGCGGCGGGCTACGCGCCATGGTTTTACCTGTACAAGACGATCCTACCGGTTGACCTGATGGTAATTTATCCAAAGTGGAACATCGATGCCTCACGGTGGGTTTCGTATTTGCCCGGAATGCTGTTGGTGAGCAGCCTCGGCGTCTTCTGGTGGAAGCGCAAAACCTGGGGACGCGCGGCATTATTCGGGCTGGGATATTTTATCGTGATGCTTTTCCCGGTGCTGGGATTCTTCAACCAGGGCTTTTACCGGTATTCGTTCGTCGCCGATCACTGGCAGTACTACTCCATCATGGGAGTCGTCGCTTTGACGGTCGCCGCCGGAGAGAGGATTTGCCATCGCTTGGGCGAGCAGGGCCAGTATTGGGGCGGGGTGGCTGCCGTAGCGGTGCTGCTGGTGCTGGGCACGGCTACATGGCGACGTGGGTATGTTTATGCTGACGATGTAACACTCTGGCGAGACAACGTGGCAAGAAACCAGGCTCCTTGGCCATACAACAACCTGGGGTGCGCCTTACAGAGGGCGGGAGAGTTAACCGAGGCAATCGGGCAGTTCGACCAGGCGTTGCGACTCAAGCCCGATTACGCCGAGGCCCACTGCAATCTGGGAAATGTTTTGTTGCAGGCGGGTAGGACCGACGAGGCGATGGGGCAATGGGAGCTGGCGTTGCGGTTCAAGCCTGATTATGCGCAGGCGCACTACAACCTGGGCCTCGGCCTGGCCCGGCAAGGGAAATTGCCGGAGGCGATCGAGCATTGGAAACAGGCATTGCGGATCAAGCCCATTTACGCCGAGGCCCACTACAACCTGGGAGTCGCCCTGGAGCAAACGGGTAAGGTGGGCGAAGCCATCGAACACTATCAGGTAGCGCTGCAGATCAGGCCTGACTACGTACAAGCGCAGAATGGGCTGGCGCGACTGCAAGCTGCTCCGTAGGAACGGGGGATGTTCCGAGAGCGTGGCCGAAGAACGTGGGAGGAGTCGATTTCACGGAACGAACGGGCGAGACGGCCGGCTCTACTGGACAAGAAACAGAAGGGCGTCCCGTTATCCAACGGGACGCCCTTCGAGGTATTCGTGTATTCGCCAGCTTAGCTGCGACGTCGACGGACCAAGCCAAGCATGAGGCCGAGGCCAGCCCCGACCAACATCACTGTGGAAGGCTCGGGGACCGTAATGAAGTCCACCTTGAAGAGGCTGGTATCGATCTGTGCCGCGCCGGTGGCGTTGCCAGACGGGCGGACGTCGAACGTGTCGAAAGAGGCGGTGGTAATCGAGGGATCGAGGTAAGTATCCGATATGGATCCCGTACCGCCGACACTGCCGCCCGTCATCGAACTGACAACCTGCAATCCGCCCGCCGTCATTGTCAAATCGTAGACGAAGGAGTACGAGGTACCGCTGGTATAACCAGTCGTGCCGCTCGCGACACCGTTCGTCAGAGCGGTCCAGTTACCGGACGTGCCCAAAAGAGCGCCACTAGCAATGCCCCACTTCCTCAGTTGGAAGGAATTGCCATTGCCAAGAGTGGGGGCCATATTCATAAACATGGCAAAGCCATTTGTATAGTTGGCATTCTGCGGGCTGCCTGAATCCGAAACATTCCGCAAGGCGGTCGTAGGGGTCAAAGCCAGTGCCAAATTGAAGCCCTGACTCGTATTAACCGCGATCGTGCCATTTGGAGTAAACGTCCACTGCAACCTCAACTCATCTCCAACATTGGCCAGCGTTACCGGCGTTGTTGGTTGCGTAAAATACGAGTACATTGAGAGTGAACCTGTACCTATAGTACCCCGCAGATCGCCAGCCGCCGGGACGGTAAAGGCCGCGCCAGAGGAACCAAACCACGCGGACTCCAAATTGCCATCAAGGTCGGCATCCGTGCCGGTTACGCCGTTATTCTCAGCGTAGGTCGGTGACGCCGGATCGGTGCGGGTGCCATCCAGCCACGTGTCGTTAACAAGATTGTTTGTCGTCTGGGCGCGGGTGGACAGCCCCAATGCACACGTCGCCGTGACTATTAGTGAAACCGCCAGAAATGAATACCTGTTAGACATGTTCCTCACCCTTTCCCGTGTTTTTAACTCGCTACCCATTAACATCGCAAACGTCGTAATCACTTACAACGTTCTCCATCGGCTTTGCGCCCAACTCGCTATCGGGCTGTTAAATTACTTTAGCAGGATATGAAATTTGCGCCAAGTTTGCAAGGCATTTAGCAGGCAGTCTGCGCCAATTAAGTAGCATCTTACATCACCGAACGATCTTGCAAGTATCCTTGCGCTAAGATGTTAAATAGCAAAGGGTGTGGCCCAAGCCCGATCCTGCCGGGCAAACGTTTGCAAACCGGCGACGGATCTCCGACACGCTACAAAACAAACTGAGCGCTCGAGATGCGACGGCATGACCACCGAGGCGCCGCCGCGCCGAGGCGGCCTACAGCCTGGCATTGACCGGACGCGGGCTAAAGCCCTCGGCTACGAGAGGTGGCGCTATTACTAAAAAGCAGAAGGGCGTCCCGTTATCCAACGGGACGCCCTCGCTTCCAAAGTGCGCCCCGAAAGCTTTCGGGGCGACCATAGGGTCAACACTATTACGGGACCAAGACGCGAACGCGGTAGTAGCGCGATGGACTGGCGGTCGCGCCGCCCGGATCCACCATGTTGGTCAGCATGCCATGACCAACACCTCCACTGAGGATATTGGTCTGGCCGGTGCTCGCGAAGGTGTTGCTGTTGTAATTGCCGCCCGTACCTGCGGTGAACTCCAACACATTCGTGCGGGAGGCAGGCCCACCCGAATAGGTGCTATCGCCGCTGGCGCCCAGATAGTCCACCTGGATGTCAGCCCCACCATTTATCTTGGAGATGCCAGTGATGTGGACGTAGTCCGAATTGTTGGTGGGACTGAATCCCGCCAGGAACTCGTTGGTGTTGCTCATCCCATCATGGTCCGGATCAGCGTTGCCTGTGGCATTCGGTCCATCAGCGGGGAAATAATGGTCCTGCCAGGAAATGAATGGATCGGTACCGCCACTGGTCACCTGCAGGACCACGGAACCGCCCCCGGCCACGATTGTGTAGGCCAAGCCTGGGAACGGCGTCGGCGGGATCAGTCCAATGTCGGTCAGTGTACCGGTGTAGGTGATCAGCGTGTAGTTCCCTACGCCAAAAGTCCCGCTAATGTTGTTGGTGGTGATGTTGAGCATGCCGTCCAGCGTCAGGTTGCCGACGACAGCCAGTTTGTCGGCGTTCGCGGTGCTTCCCATTTCATAATTTAAGACCGAAGTGGTGTTGAGTACGAGGTTGTTGCTGATCGTCAACGTGCCGACGCTGTCGCCCGGCGCGATAATGCCCCCGTTGGCCACCGTCACCGGATTGGCGACGGAGCCGATACCCTGCAGCGTGGAGCCGTTGGGAACGTTGACGGTCGCTGCGCCGGTCATGATGCCGTCCACCTGCAGGTTCGTGAAGAGGAGCGTGCCGCCAGAGTAGACAAGGGTGTTACTGCCCACAACCCGAATCAACCCGGCGGTAACCGTCCCGCTGCTGATCGTCATGACATTAAATGCCGTGTTCGTGCTAACAGTAGGAGTGCAGTTCGTAAGAACACTGGCGACAATAAGGCCGTTCGTACTCGTGCAAAAGTTGGTGACCACCAGGCTATTAGCGTTCGTAGTGAAAGTGAGATTCGCGACAAACACTGTTGGTTGACCTACGAAGATTGAGCCGCAAGTGACTGTCGCATTGTTAACCGTGACCTGGTTATTCGAGGTGCCACTGAAGGAGCCGACCCGCAAAGCTCCCTGAATATTGATGGTGCTGACTGCCCCGGGACCACCCAAGGCCACGGTGTTGACGGCGGACGTCGCACTGTTGCCAACGAGCAGATTGCCGGCATCGAACAAGCTGCCGCCATCGGAGACACTCAAGTAATTACCGTTGCTGCTGCCGGCGTTTGCGCCGACAATGAGGGCGTTGGTAAAACCGACTGGCCCGGAGAAATTGGACCAGACCGAACTGACCCCGGAAACAATCCCCGTATTAAACGAGGTGCCAGCGCCAATAGTACCCATACTCGTCAAAAGCTTGCCGCCGTTGGTGATGATCAAGGAGTTGTAGCCGAAGCTGCCGCCGAGGGTGATGCCACCGACATTGTCGGCCGTAAGGAGGTTGTCGAGGGTACCGCCGTTGATGATAAAGAAAGAACCCCCCGTCGCTCCGGCCGAGCCGCCCATGCTGACACTGTTCGAGTTGCCGGCGGGGACGGGAATGCTGATGCTGTTGGTCAACTTCAAGGTGCCCTTACTCAGAATGGCGAAGGTTTCTTGCGGTCCCTGCGGGTTCAGATAGTTACAGGCGACGAACGCATTACTGATAGTCATGAAATTGTTGAAGTGGTTTGTGTTATTGGATGCACTCCGTATCACTGTGAACAACCCGGTGCTCATCAAACCCGTTCCGCCGAAGTTGACACCATTGCTCACGTTTTGGCCGTTATTTCCGTAGGCGAATGTGCCGCCGCAACTGAGGAACGCGCCATCCTGAACGGTGAAGAGGTTATTGGTGGCACCGGCAGCGCCCAAACCGACCTGGAGACTGCCTGAGATAATCACCGACGTGCCGACGCCAGTGACGACCCCGGTGTTGGCGTTGCAAGAGCCGCCGAACAGCAGGGAACCCGTTTGGAAAAGTTTGGCTCCGTTGGAGATAATCAACTGGCCGCCCGTACCGTTGAACTTGAGATCCCCCGCTGCAGTTATCGTTCCGCGGCTGGTGGGGCCCGAGAGGAGCATGAAATTGTTCGTAGAGCCAAGGTTGTTGCCAACGGTGATCGTACCATCAACGGACAGTTGGCCCCCGTTGGTGATGATCAACCGACTCATACCGCTATTTGCGCCAATGGTGAGCGTACTACCGCTGCCCGTGCCGCCGTCCGTGTACACACCATTGTTGTAGATGATCAGCGTACCAACGGAATTGGAGCTCGCTCCCACGATGCCCGCGTCAGCCGCCACCGTTCCGTTGCTGACAACCAGTATTCCCACACAGTTAAAATTGGGAACGTTCGTAACGGCATCGCCGATACGAAGCTGGCCGGTGACAGCCGTTGCGCCGGCAGCGGCGAGCGTTCCGCCCGCTAGGTATACAGTCGAAGTGGAATCGCAAACGCCCACGCGAAATGCATTCGTGACCTGCCAGGTGAAATTGTTGGGATTGATTGTCACCACGCCCGTGTGGTTGGAGATAATGGTATTGCGCAGGAGGGGTGTGTTGGCGCCGAGACTTACCGTGATGCTCGTCTCATTGGTGAAAACAGCGACATCGCCGTCGATCGGTGCCAGACCCGTATCCCAGTTTGCGTTGTCGCCAAAAGTCCCGCTGTTCGAGATCCACGTGTCGGTCGTTGCCCGCACCTTGGTGCTACCCAGGCCCAAGCCCAGTGCTAAAACCAGGGCTCCGCCCAGAAAACTCCTGGTAAGTTTCAGAAAAGTGTGCCCGGCCCCTGGTAACTGATTCATCATAGACCTCGCCCTTTAATTTTGATGTCTGGCCTGCCTTACATACTTCGGCACGTCTGCAAGACTTCTCCCGTCCGTCGTTTCCGAGCACGACTCCGCAGGGAGTTTGTGCTTTTCAATTCACTTTACTATGCAATTGCTTTACCAAGTTTGCAAGTGATTTGCAGTCGATCCCCTTGAATTTCAAGAGCCTGTTCACTCAGTGAGCAAAGGTGCTAGGGCACAAGTTTCGCCGATGGACAAATCGCCAGGAAGCTTGTTTAGCGTAGAACGAAGGGAAACGGACGGCCAGACACAGGCACAGGTTAACATTCGTTGCAGAAAACAGGCAGGAAAAGAGCTTTCCTTGTACAAAGGTGAATGGACGTTTGCGGGACACAATTTGTGACAAGATCGGTCGATCTGACTTTGGTCAAGCGTGTAGCTGTCCCTGTTCGGGTGAACTCTGATTTGAGCATGACGGCATCTGCTAGCCACGGAATTGGGAGATTGCGAGGAGGTTTTTGCATAGGGCAAAGTCTTTGAAGTGCCCCTCTCTTAGTATGCGTTGCAACCGTTTGCAGATATCGAGCGAAACCATAGTCAGCGCATCCGGCCTCGGGAAAGATCCCACAAGATGAACGACCACCGCATATCACATACTAAATGCTATGCCTAACGCGACTAGAATTCTGGTCCTGTTGTAGGGGACAAAGGCTGGCGTTTTACCGAGCCTCTTGATTTGAGATGTGCGGCCCATCGACTGTTCGGGTTTGCCAATGACTTAGCCCGTCGGGGCTCTGGGACCAAATTCCGGAGTTCCCCGCGATGGGTCCCACTAGCATATCCGGTCACTGAGTGACCAAGCTATTGAAAACCGTGCAAAATCGCCCTAAATTCCTTGCAAACGTGAGAAAACAAGTGCAGATTCACGGCAATGCCCCAGTGTGTTTCATTTGCAGCCGACGGGGAAAAAATGAGGCTGAAACGGCCATGCCGATGCGGTTCCGATTATCGAAATACGGAGGGATGTGGAGACATGCAGTCCAATCATACGAAGAAGAACGCGTTTACGCTAATTGAGTTGCTTGTCGTAATCGCGATCATCGGCATCTTGGCGGCGATGTTGCTACCCGCGCTGAACAAGGCGCGCCAGAAGGCTTACCAGGCCTCTTGTATCACGAATGTGAAGCAGTGGGGGCTGGCCTTTAACATGTATGCTGACGATTGGGACGGTACATATTACTACGACGTGGGGGGGTTGCACTTTGATGGCAGCGGGACCCCTCTTATGCAGTATATAGGAAGTAGCAACGCTGTGGAGAAATTGCGTATCATGAGATCCTGTCCGGCAAGAGTGGGGCGTGTCGGCGCGACTCCACTTTCCGGCTATAATATGCCCGTTGGGACGTATCGCAAGGGCTTGGGTTATCAGAATGCGGATGTGTCCGGGAGCCCTTTCTACCAGAACGCCAATGCCCCTTATTGGCCGAACCTGAAGTCCTGTCCCAACCCGTCTCAATTCGTGTTGCTGATTGAGTCCTACAACACCTTGGGTAGCGGTGGGTTTGCAGGCAAGGTGAGCTCACCGGCGACGGGCGCAGGTGTCGTCGACCCTCTCCCGGCAATCGAGCGGCATTCGTCGGTTGTCAATTGTCTTTTTGGCGATGGCCATGCCGAAGCGCAAAACTTTCAGCAGGTATCGGCAATGGATGTTGGCTCTAAAGCCAACCCGGCGTCCATGCTGAATTAGTGGTGGGCGGCCCAGCGAATGCATAAGCGAAGCATTTTTGGATGGCTCTGTCGAACGTAGGCGATTTGGTCATCCCACGTGGGATTAGTCTCGTATCAAGAACGTCGTAACGCACGACAGTAATGGCGCGGGTCGGCTGATGCCACAGGTGGCTTCAGAATAGTAAGTACGGTGGGGTCGCGGTTGAAACAAATTGTGGTTCAGTTAACGCAACCTTGGTGAGTTTTTTTGTTTGGAAACCAGGTTTGGTATCGCGAGAGGGAAAAGCTTATGACCATGATGAATCAACTGCGGGCCATCGCCTGCGGATTTCACAAACCCCTGAAAGCCCTCGCGGCGGGAGCTTTGGCCTTCACGCTGCTGGCGGGTGCAAAGAACGCTCAGGCTCAGACGATTTACAGTTGGACCAACACGGTAGCCACCAGCTTCTTCGACGACCCGGGCGTCTGGAGTCCGGTCGGCATCCCCACCAATGCACTTGATAGTTTTACGATTGCGAAATCGGGTACCTTTACGATCCGTCTTACGAACAACTTCGCCAATGTCGGCTCGTTCCAAATCGGCGCGGCTGGCGGGAACCAGCAGATTAATCTTACATTGGACTTTGGAACCAATATCTTTGCGGGCCTGAGCGGGAGCGGGGGCGGTCTGTCGGCCGCCGTCTTCGGACAGTCAGGAACGACGGTGGTTTACCTCTCGGTGGGTACATTATATATCACGAACGCCAGCAATGGTCGGCTTACTGTTGGGCGCAACGGTGGTGCACCGGGACAATTTAATCTTACCAACGGCACCGTGGTTGCCCAGGCGACCATTCTGGCGAACAACGCACTCGCGGTTCCCTCCAAGCTTGTGATTACCGGCGCGGGCTCGTCTTGGACGAACGGCAATCTCTTTACGATTGGCAATGCGGCGAGTGCCACTTTTTGTTCATTGGTGATTACGAACTCAGGTTCGATGACCGTGATGGCGCAATTCACAGCAGGGGTCCAGGGCACGTCACACTCCAACTCGGTGCTGGTGGATACGAGTGGAAGGTTGTTCACGAGAGGCACAGCGACCTTTGGCGCGGGCGCGGGTTCGCTCGGCAACATAATTACGGTTCAAGGCGGTGGGCTATGGGATGCGGGTGGTTTCGCAATTGCTCCCACGATCGGTGCTGGCGGTGGATCTGGCAACGGGTTGGTGATAGGCAACAACGGGGTTGTCTCGAACATGAACGTCTTGAACATTTTCTCCGGGAATTTCCTGAAACTCTCGAATGGGTTTCTGAGTGTGAAAACGTCGGTCACGAATACTTCGGGCACGGTTGGCGGATTCGGCACGATCGCGGGGAATGTTGTTTTCGCGGGCACGGGAACGTTGTCTCCCAGCGCGGGCACGATCGTCGGCAAGCTCACTATCACCAACAACCTGACTTTGGTTTCCACTTCCACAACGATTATCCGGCTGGATAGCAGCCAGACCCCCAGTAACGACTCGATCAGCGTGGGTGGCACGGCGACAATCGCCGGGACATTGACGGTCGTGACCAATGGCGTTGCGCCGTTGTCCGCGGGTGACGTGTACAACATCGGAATCGCCGGTGGGTTTACCACCACCAACCTGCCGTCGCTCCCACCGAGTTTGCGCTGGAACAACGTGACGGCGGGCGTCCTCGCGATCGTTCCGCAAGAGGTCGTGCCCGGTGTCACCGGGCTGACCAATCAACT
>JBGOTY010000018.1:0-19900 GCA_041476745.1 Verrucomicrobiia bacterium
AGCGAACGGCGGAGATCGGCGATCTGCTGTTCCTTCTCGGCGATCTGGGAGGAGAACGCCTCGGATTGGTGGACGAAGTTGGTGATTTGGGATTCGAGGCCCGTAATGTCGGCCTGCAGCAAGTCGTACTTGTGGCGCGCGAGACGCGTGTCGATTCCCTTGAGCTGGTCGAAGAGTTCCTTGTAACGGCGGGCCTTGCCGGCCTGGCGCTGCAGCGAAATGATCTGGCGTTTGACTTCCTTGATGATGTCGGTGATGCGGACGAGGTTGGCCTCGGTGTACTCGAGCTTGCGGAGAGCTTCCTTCTTCTGGTGCTTGTATTTGTTGATGCCCGCGGCTTCTTCAAAAATCGTGCGGCGATCCTCGGGATGCGCGCTGAGAATCTGGTCGATCTGGCCCTGCGCCATCAGCGAGTAGCTCGACCGGCCAATCCCCGTGTCCATGAACAGACCCTGGATGTCGCGCAGGCGGCAGGGCGTTTTGTTGATGAAGTATTCGCCATTGCCGTCGCGATGAACGCGACGCGAGATCGTGATCTCGGAAAAGTCGAGATTGACGCCCGGGAGCGAGAGGCTCGTGGGATCGACCTCCGCAAAGGTCATGCTGACTTCGGCGAGGTTGATGGCCCGGCGGCCATCGGTGCCGTTGAAGATGACGTCGGCCATTTCGCTGCCGCGCAACGCCTTGGCCGATTGCTCTCCGAGCACCCAGCGGATCGCATCGGAGATATTGGATTTCCCGCAACCGTTCGGACCGACTACCGCGGTCACGCCCGGCAAAAACTCAAGCGTAGTCTTTTCAGCAAATGACTTGAAGCCAATGAGCTGAAGGCTCTTCAGATACATAATGAGGTCCCCACCCCTTTCTTTTGCGCCACAATAATGACACCGCCGTGGAAAACAAGCCCAAAATCAAAGTTTTGCAAGCCATGCTGCCACCAAGAACTTTATCAGCATTATTATGCACAACGAGGATGCCAAGGCGTTCTCCCTTAGAAGCACGACAGCTTCGCGGAATACGCCCGCCCTGCCGATGGTCATCGGCGGTTGGCGTGCACTCTGGTATGAACTGAGCGAGTTTGCGAACCGATTTGTTTGTGTTATGCTTTCGTCGTTGTGTCTGGTGACATTTTAGGCAGTGAGCCGCGAGAAACCTTCAGCGCAGCTGACCCGAGGGCCTCGGTTTTGATTTTCCAACGATACGACATGAAGCAGGAAATCTCCGTTACCATATCAGGTGATGTGCTGACGGATGCATATTATGACCAGAATCTTGTGTGGAAGGCAGCCCGACAAGTTGTATTGGATGCAATCGGATCGGGGAAACCAACTGACTCGCTCAGTCTCGATAAGCAAGGATACGAGCGTTTTCGCATTTTGCGTAGATGACATGCTCGCGTGCTCAATGAGCGGTGACCAAGTTGTGTTTTTACGGGCAATAGTCAGCGGGGCAATCAGTGGTGCGGTTGCTTTTCTCTTCAGCACTTTCGCATTGTTTTACTTTGTCGAGCCATTGCGAGAATTGAGAAAGAGAATAAATGACATTTCATGGTGGTTTGCATACTGCGACACCGGAATCGCCCAAAAGGACGAGCAGAAAAAGCGGTTTGGGGAACTTGCCGCCAATCTCCACGCATCAGCGAAGGCTCTTCCGCTTCACGATGTAGCTTCCTCCTTGGGGTGGGTTCCCGACAAGTCAGCGATCAAAGAGTCAGTGTATTTACTCGTGGAAACAGCACGAGACTTCGCTCTCTGTGACGGCAACACACTTCAGGCGAACATGAAGAAAGTGTCTACTCTCCTCAATCTTGGAGAGCCGCCAGTAACACTGGCACCGGATAAAGGCTATACCGACTGACAAAGACTGACAAGAAGACCTCACCGGTGTGCAATCCTATGCATCCGGGTGCAGCCCACCCTCCTTGTAACCAAAGGAATTGCCGAGTTCCGATGGATTGATACTATACCTCAGAAGAACAACGACCCGACGGCAATCACTTCGCAGGAATCGTCCCTGGTGCAATGGTCGCCTGGTTTGTGTCAATCGGCGGCTGGACGAAAATGACGCTGCCCACACGCGATCCGCTGTTCGTGGCAGTCGAGTCAATTGGCGGGCGCGTAATGGGAATGTCAGCAAACGGGTTCACACGCTGTGCCATGTTCGCAGCAATCGGGTCGATGTAATGCTGCCAGATTTCTTCCTCTCTCCGAAGTTCAGCAGGCGGACGGTTTGTGATTCCCAATGACAACATTTTCCAGTCCAATTGTAACCTCTGTCTTTTTTCCTTCGGGAAGTCAGGTTGCAACTTCAGCAGTGCCTGATATGCCTGTTTGGCTTCAACATACTGGCCCTCTCGATGGTACACGAGAACGAGTTTCTCCCAAGCATCTTTCCCGAGACTATATTTGTCGTCGGGATACATAAGCGTCAGTTTGCGAAATGCGGTGGCTGCGTCAGCTAATTGGCCGCGAGACATTTGCGTTTCGCCAGTCAGAAACACCGCTGTCGCATTGCTTGGGTACTTGATGCAAAAGTTGATGAACTCGTCTTGTTTGCCATGCGCTGTGTACACGTCGCACAATGTCTGCCAAGCATACTCACCACTGACATCTAAATCTCGTGCAATTGTGCGCTCTGCTAGGACAATCGCGTCGTCGGGCTTTTCCGGCGGACTGCAAGCGTCCGTTAGGGCACTCCATGCGTTAGAGTTTGTGGGGTTGGTGGCAAGGGCTTGCTTGGCCAGTTCACGAAGCTCCCCAAGTCCATTCAGCTTTTTGCAGGCATCACGCAAACAGACCCAAACCGAGAAACTGTCAGGATGGCGTGTCAGTCTCATTTTAGACAACTCGATCAGGTCGGAAAGACGCCCGCTCCCTTCACAGGCTGCCATAAAATCTAGCCAGCCACACCCGCTACCGGAAAGATTACCATCGTTGCAGCTCAACGAGGTGTCGCCCACCACGTTCTTGTAAAATGAGACGAAACCACTGAGATCGTTGTGCGCTTCCTCAAAACCATAGAACTTTCCCCATGCTGCGTCACTCTGAGGGCTTTGCCTGATCGCCTCCTTGGTCTGTTCGACGAACTCTGGAAGGATCGAGCGAATAAAAACATTCTTGCCCTCGCCTGACAGCTGCATAATTAAAGTTTTGTCGCTAGGTTCGAGGTTCAACGCCTGCTTGTAGGCAGTACTTGCGGCGAAGTAATCCCCCTCCATTTCGGAATAGAAACCGAGAGTTCTCCAGGCCACTTCGTAATCGGGCTTTATCTTGATCGCCTCTTTGAACGCTTCAATAGCTGCTGGCGTGTCGCCGGCATTCCCCAAGTTGGCACCCAGGGTCCACCACGCCTCGGCATTCATCGGGTTGAGGTCTATCGCCCGCTTGCAAGCCGCAATGCCATCTTTGTAGAACTGCATGTCTAGGTAGGTGCCGCCTAGCTCCACATACGCCCGTGAGTTGGATGGGTAGCGGGCCACGAGGGCTTTTGCCCGCTTCAACGCTTCTACATAATTGCCCTTATCAATCGCTGCCTCACATGCTTGATAATCTGCAACGTTTTCAATAGACGGTTCGCCCCTTGGTATCGCCCGTAGTTTTCCGGCCGTGATTTTCTGAGCGAGCAGGTTCTTAACCGCTTCCACGGGAACAGCGAAATTAAGCGACTGGCCTTCTTGCATCAAAGCTGCGGCAACCCCTATGACTTCACCTTGGGCATTGAGTACAGGCGAACCGCTGGAGCCGTGGGAAATCGGCGCGGTGATCTGTAACCACTTGCGACCGGGTTCAACCTCCCGCAACGCTGAGACGTTCCCCTCGGAAACCGTTCCCTCCAGGCCGAGCGGACTGCCGATGACTGCAATCTTCTCGCCAACCTGCGCCTTCGCGCTGTCACCTAGGTTCAGGAATGGTAGGTCTTTGCCTTCAACAGTAAGCACGGCGATGTCGTTGACCGTGTCGCGGCGAGACACCATGACGGCGAACATCCCTCCGTTCTCAGCCTTGGCAACAATTCTTGCCCCGCCTTCCACAACATGCAGGTTTGTGATGAGCTTGCCATCGGCGGAAATGAGGAATCCGGTGCCCGCTGCGAGTTCATTGCCGCTGGTATCATAAACCGTCAGCAACATCACCGCTGGCTTCGCCTTCTTTGCCAGCGCAACGAGGTCAAGCGAAGCGGACTCTGCATGTAAAAGGGCCGCCGTGCCGGTGGCCAAGAGGACCGCGACAATCACATACAACTTGCCCCAACAGGCTCTCACAGAGCGAAGATTAGCCTGCGCACCCACAGCGCGGCAAGAGAGAACCGTAGCAGTTCAATGTTGTTACGTGCGCGACTCAGGTCGAAGGACGAGTCGGCGTTTCTTCACGGCTTGCCGTACTTTTTGGCGAGGTCTGCCTTCACCGTTTCCCACGGCACGACATTGGCGGGGTTTTTGGCGTGGGCTTTGAGGCGGCGATCCAGTTTGGCTTGCTGGGCGGGGGTGACTTCCGGATCGTAACCGCTTTCAATCAGACTTTTCCAAAGCACTTGTGCCAGTTCCGCCCGCTCATTCGCGGGTAGCGCCTTCACCTGCTTCAGCAAAGTCGCTGTCACCTCGTAACACTATCTCGAGACTGACTTATTGCAAACCCATTTCCCGGACTCAAGCACTTACGCTGTGGATTCGTGGGGAGGGCGCCGTCTATCTTATGCTCCCGCCGGCTGTTTTTTCCAGTCCTCAACAAGCAGGGTCCATCGCTCATGATCCCGCCAGCGGCCGCGAATCTTGAGGTAACGCGGCGAATAGCCTTCCCGCGTAAACCCGAGGCGACGAACCAGACGGATCGAACACTTGTTTCCGGGCTGGATGTTGGCTTCGACGCGATGCAGTTTAAGCTTTCGAAACGCGTAGGCCAACACCTCTCGCATGCCCTCCTGCATCAAACCTTTCTCAACCTCGCCCGCAAATCCATAATATCCAAGATAAACGCTTTGCAGGGCCCCGCGACAAATTTCGTTCAGGTTGATCACCCCTACCAAACAGCCACGCGATTTATCGACGACGAAAAACCCCCGATCAACTTCGGTCGAAATACGCTTCAGGTAGCGCTTAAACGCCGATGGGGAGTTAGGCGGGGAAACCCAAGGGTTGTGCAGGGAATGGCTTCGCTCCACGGCGGCGAGGAAGGCATTTTGGTGTTCAGCTGAGGGGTGTTCCAGGCGAATTCGTGATTTCATGGGGGTAAAAGGAATGTAACGACTCCGAAGGCGGCTAATTTCATTTTCAAGCCATCCGCAGGACATCCTAAGCAGTTCGAATTGTTTGTCAAAGGCGTTTCAAGACGCTTTGGCTTATTCGCTCGCTTGCAGGCGTGCGATGGCGATGTTGAAGTGAGCTTTTGCGTAATCGGGATTGAGACGCAGCGCTTGCTCGTATTGTTCGGTCGCGTCCTGTGCGCGGCCCATTTGCTCCAGGGCAATCTCGATATTGAGGCGCGCCAAGAACTCGCCGCACGACGACCGACTGTGCCTCGGGTCACGAGGTACTAGAACGGTGAGCCGTCCAGCCTGACTCCCCGCTTTGGAGGATTCGCAGAGCTTGATTGCTTCTGCCCTACGGCATCAATCGGATACGGTAGAACCACGACGGGGAGTTGGTCATGCCGCAGACATCAAGGTAATTCGTGGTGACGACACCGCTGCCCGGCATGAAAATCGCCGTGCTAATGTCGTTAAAGTTACTACTGTAACTGCCATCCGCCGCACCGCCAGCCCCCTGCACGATGCCAGTGTGGCCGAGGGGCATGATCCATGAGAGCCGGACGTTGTTGCCCTGCGGGGCAATCGAGAGAATGCTGAAGATGGTTGGGTCAACCACGGTCACGGTAAACGAGCAGGCGTTGCTGTTGCCCGCTGTGTCGACGACGGTGCAGTTGACCGACGTGGTGCCGACGGCAAATTCGCTGCCAGACGCAGGAGAGCAGTTTACCGTCAAATTGGAGTCACAGTTGTCCATCGCGGTGGCGGCGAAGGTAATGACGGCGCCGCCGGGATCGGTAGCATTGGCCAGAATATTCCCCGGGCAGGAAATGGTCGGCGGCTGTCCATCGACCACAATCACTCTCTGCGTGCAAGTGGCACTGTTACCGCAGGCATCGGTCGCTGTCCAAACGACTAAATTGGTACCCTTCGGAAAGACTGTCGGCGCGTTGTTAGTCAAGGTCAGCGGACCGGAGCAGCTGTCACTGGCTGATGGGGTCACCAAGTTGACATTCGAGGCTGTGCATTTTCCAACGTCAGTAGTCACCGTCATCAATACCGGGCAGGAGATAGATGGCGGCGTCGTGTCATTGACCACGATGACCTGGGTAATGGAGCCGGAATCGCCGCAATTGTCGGTCGCATGGTACACCCGGTTGATTGTGTAGCGATTGGGGCAACTCTGGTTGCTGATCACATCCGGATCATGGATGACCGTGACCGGGCCACCGCAATTGCCCGTAACCGGGACCGAGTTGTCGTCGGCCGGAGGCACCTGATCGGCGCACTGGAACGTCGGCGGCAAATTCTCCAGCGTGATGGTCCAATTGGAGGGGCCCGTAATCGAGAGAATCTTGGCCCAGACAAAGCCGACTATTGTGGGGGTTCCAGACGACCAGTTGTCGACAACTGGCATGATGACGTATGGGTTGGAGGATAATCGCTCCTGAAAACAAGGAAGTACACATTGGCTACAAAGGCCATTCTTGAGAACAATAGTACCCACCTGTTGGCCGACTGAAAGTGTGCAGCCACAGCCGTTAACCATGTTGTCACACCAACTGAACCCACCCAAGTCGAGCCCGCCGAAGCTGCCGAAACCGCCACCAGTATTATCCCGCGTAACGACATAGGGCGTGAAGAAGGTATTGTTCGTTGCTAAATTCTGGTCAACTCCGAATGGAATCACACCAGCACCACCGCCGCCACTGACGGTGGTGGGGCTAGGGTAACACTGGCCTGCATAAACGATGGACAGGAGGTTCGTCGGGCAGCCTAGACTCAACGTTCCGGCCTGACCCGATGCCGAAATCGCGCACCCAACGAACAACAAAGACGCGAGCCACAGACACGGTTGTGAGAGAGTTAAGTGACAGAATCTCGTCGAACGCCTCATCCTCATGTCCGTTGCGCCCCTTGCAATCCAAGTCCCAGCCTCGAAAGGAGGTACTCGGGAAGTGTACAACACTTCGCTACACACCTGCAAGTGAAACCTTTCACAAAGCAACTTCAAAGGAGCATACTTTCTCTCCACTTTGGAAGATCTACGCACCTTGCGAATCAGATCAGGAGATGACAATGCTCACGGCACCAGTCGCGCGCGGTAGAAGCGCGACGGGGCGTTCGTGGCGGCAACGCCGTCTCCAGGCTATGGCGGGACAACGAAAGAGACGGACGCAAAAAAACATGCTTTCTGCGAAACGAACCCATTCTGGTTTCTTTGGGAAACCGCATCTATCTATCAGAACTACAAAGTGTTAGACGGTGAAAAGTCGAGTTTTGCGAATGGATTTGTTTTCCGAAAACGAACCCATTTCCCAACTCGATTCTCCTGCAAATTCGCTGTGAATAACTGGCGAACAACTCGGCGCGGGGGGTTACTTACTTCTTGGGTTCCGAATGGCCGTTGCCCTCATCGAGGTAGGTGGTCCCGCCAAACTCGGTCACGCGCAGGTACTGCTGCCAGACCGTGGCGCCGAGATCACGGGTCGCGTTCAACGTGCGGCTGACAGGGTCGGGGGACTTCGAGGTTTCTGCGACTAGCGCTTCGGAGAGGACGCGACCGTCCATGGGTTCGGGCGGCGGGACTCCCAGGATGTGCAGGACTGTTGGCGCGAGGTCGATGTTGCCCGATGGCAGGTGATCGACCCATCCTTTTTGGAAATCCGGACCGGCGGCAATGAGCGTGTTATGTATGTCGAATGGACTGAGGCTGGAGTGGATTCCGAGATTGGCGCCCAAAGAACTCTCGCAGGGGAGCGAACCGGGAATACCCGCGTCATTCCTGTCCCGGGTCCAGCGCAACGAGACAGCGATATCCGGCGCGTCCGGTGTATTGATGCGGACCTTGTCGAGGGTGAATGTCCCCTCCATCGGTTCGCGGGTGAAGATCACGCCGGCGAAGTCCTGTGCCTGGAGAAGGTCGACCATCTTATGGATGAGTTTTGGATCGTGGCCGATGACGTAGAGCAATGCCGTTCCGCCGTTGCCGATTACCATGACATCACCGTTAACGGGCGGCTGCTTGAACTCACGCGCGGCATCGAAACCCGCATTTTTCAGGAAGGCGGCAACATTCACCACACGCGAAACCGTCGAGAATCCGTGGTCGGAAATGACGAAGACGTCGGTCTTGTCGCGGATGCCGCGCGCGGTCAGTTCCTTCAGCACGCGGGCGAGATTGTCATCAGAGCTTTTCAAGGCCTTGAGAGCCTTGGCGGTGCCGAGGCCCGAAGAGTGCTGGGTTGCGTCCGGTTCGCTCAACCACAGCAGGGAAAACGCCGGCACCTCCTTGTCCCACATCGGGCCGATCAGTGCATGCGTTATCACTTCATCCTGACGCGTGTTCGGTATGTCCTTGGGCGTAAACGCCGGCAGATCCAGTTTTTCCACAGCGGCGGCCGGGACGGTTTTGCGTTCAAACAGATCCACGCAATCGGGGCAGACCCGGCCCTGTTCCAAGCGGTCATGCAAGAGCGCGACGGGTTTGGCGCCCGCGATGGCTGTTTTCTTTCCGGCGTGCTGCAGGATTTCCGCCAGTGTGGGCAATTGAAGGTAGTGGTTGTGTGTGATCTCGTCGCCTTTGCGGACGGTGTCGAGCGCCTCGACGGCAACATTCGTCAGCAGGCTGATCCGGGGGCGGTACTCGTGATTGCCGAGAATGCCGCTGCGGTTTGGGTAGCAGCCCGTCGCCATGGCGGTGGCATTGACCTCTGTCGAACTCAGAAAGACGGCATGGTGATTCTGGAAGAATACGCCCTCGCGCGCGAGCTGGTACAGCGTCGGGGTGTTGGTCTCGCCGACGAAGTCCGGTCGCATACCGTCCCACACTACGACGACAACGTGCTCGGCTTTACCGGCGGCGAACCCGGGGACAGCCGCGAAGAGAAGCGCCGCCAAGACGATGGAAGGAAAACGCATAAGTGCGGGATTGTAGCGTTGATTTTCGAGGCTGCAACGGCAAAGCGGTTCGTGTTACGTTATTTTATGATGACGATTTTGCGTACGGCAAGCGCAAGGCTTAGTGGTTCGCACGTGGATGTGGCGTGCTCATCACGTTGGTTTCGAAAGCAAACATGAAGATCGAGTTACCCGCGGGCGATTTCGAGGCGTACATTTTTGATTGTGACGGCACGCTGGCCGACACGATGCCGCTCCATTTCCAGGCTTGGCGCGCAGCCTTGAAGGGGCACGAGTGCGACTTCCCGGAAGCGCTGTTCTACGAACTCGGCGGGGTACCCACTGAGCGGATCGTCGAGATTCTCAACGAACGCCACGGTTACGCGCTGCCCGTGCGAGAAACCGCGACCTACAAAGATGACCTCTTCATCCAGTTGATCCCCCAGACGTTGCCGATCGAGCCGGTGGTTGAATTGGTGCATCAGTTCTACGGGGTGAAACCACTGGCCGTCGCATCGGGAGGCACGCGGGACATCGTGACCCGGACTCTCGATGCGCTGGGAATCCTGCGCAAATTCCAAACCATCGTCACCAAGGAGGATTGTCGCCGGGGCAAGCCGGCGCCGGACCCGTTTCTCGAGGCCGCGCGCCAACTCGGCGTCGTTCCAGAACGATGCCTCGTCTTCGAGGACACAAGCACCGGTATTGCCGCGGCCCGGGCCGCCAACATGAAATGGGTGCTTGTGGAACCGCCCCATCGAAAACCGTGAACGGCGAGCAGATCAAAACACTCCTGCAGGATCTCGTGCGGATTCCAAGCGTGAGTCCTCACGGTGATCCCGGCACCGCGAAGAAAAATACGGGCGAAGCGCACATCGCAGAATACATCGCCGAGATCCTCCGCAAACTTGCGCTCGACGTGGAGCTGCGCGAAATCGAGCCGGGCCGCCCCAATGTCATCGGGAAATTCACCTCGCGCGGCGCCAGGCATTCTGTTGCCTTCGCGCCGCATACCGACACCGTGAGCGTGGCAGGGATGGCGATTGACCCGTTTGCCGCGGAGATTCGCGACGGCAAACTCTACGGTCGCGGCGCGTGCGATGCGAAAGGCCCGCTGGCGGCGATGCTCGCCGCCCTCGCCAACGCGGTGCGACGAAAGGAATTTCGCGAAGGCGACCTCGACGTGTACTTCTGCGCGTTGATGGGCGAAGAAAGCGGCAATCATGGCGCCAAGGCGCTGGCCGAGTCGGGGTTCCACGTGGATTTTGCAGTGGCGGGCGAGCCGACGGAGGGTCGCATCGTGTACACCCACAAGGGCGCGCTCTGGTGCAAGGTTGTCACGAGGGGAAGAAGCGTCCACGGTTCCCTGCCAGAAAAAGGCGTCAGCGCGATCGGGAAAATGGCGGAGGTTGTCCAGTACCTACTGGGTGATTACACGCGCATGCTGGCGAAGGCCGCCGACCCGGTTCTGGGCGCGCCCACAGTGAACGTGGGTACGATCCGCGGCGGCACGCAAAACAACATCGTGCCGGACTACTGTGAGATCGAGGTCGATCGCCGCACGGTACCGGGCGAGATCCACGAAGATATCCTTACGACACTGGGCCAGACGTTCCGTCATCTTCCCATCACGACGGAAATCCTGAGCGACTGCCCGCCATTGCGGACCGACCCGCAAAATCCGTTCGTGCAGAAACTGGCTTTGGCAACGGGAGATCCCAAAAGTGCGCTGGTCGGCGCGCCGTGGTTTTGTGATGCGGGGATTTTGGCGCAATACGGCGTTCCCGCCGTTGCCTTCGGTCCGGGCAGCATCGCCCAGGCCCATACCGCCGATGAATCCGTGGAGTGCAAAGAAGTTCTCCACGCCGCGCAGGTGCTGGAGAGGTTCCTATTGTCTGGCGCCACGGTTGCGGCCGGCGAGTGATTAATGGAATAAAATGAAGTTGAAAAATCCACCAGCCTGTGCGCATTCTGGTGGCGGGGCAGGCGATCCAGTGGTGAGGAGAACGTATACGGGAGCGCATCACCCAGTCGTACGCACATTTACCAGGCTGATGAATTTTCTCTTGAGAGGATTGTCTGACCGTGCATACTCGAAAGAAGTCAGGGTCGTTGGTTGAGGAAAGGGAAACGTACATGCGCATGAAGATCCGGTCACTCATGATGTTCAATGGCGGCCATCAAACACAGCGACCATTCGATAATTCCCGCCGCGTCATTCAATTGATGGGGTGTCTTCTGTTGTGTTTCTTGGTGACATCAGCCACGGCGGAGATGGGCGATGCGCGCAAGGCGGCCATTTTTGTGGCTAACCGGGCGGACAAGAGCCTGGATGACAAGCTTGGGACGTTTGAAGATTTCATTTCCAGCCACATTACGGAGAAAGGGTTCACCGTCATCAGCCGTGAGGTGGCGACGGATGCGTTGAGCAGCCTGAAGAAGGACAGCACGGCGACCGAGGCGGACCAGTTGTTGAGCGATAATTCGTCGGTGCTGCGATTGGGACAGTTGTTGGGGGTCGATTATTTGATCGTGGCCTCGATCAGCTCATACGGGAGCGATAAGAGGGCAACGGACGCTTATGGCGAGAAGACCGTCAATGTGATCCACAATCTTCGCGTAACCTACAAGATTCTCGATGCGACGCACGGCGGCACGCTGGCCAGCGATACAATCAAGACGAGCAAGACCATCCGCTACTCGGACACAGCCTCGGAGGTCGACAGCGATCTTATCAACGGCTTACTGGATGAGGCGGGGGAAAAAGTGGCGGAGAGCGTCGGGAAGAAGGAGATCAAGACGGTCTCGCTGTCCAAGGATCAGGTCGATTTCAGCATTGCCTGCGGAATGCAGGACCTGGCGAATGTGCCGATGAGCATTCCGGATGTGCGTCTTGACGACGGCAACAACGTGTCGATCGGCAAGGAGAAGCTGGAAGTGCAGGCGCTGGACGTGACGGTAGAACTGGATGGCGTGGTGATCGGTTCGGCGCCGTCCAGCTTCAAAGCTGCGCCGGGATTGCACAAGATCCGCCTGAGCCGCGAAGGATTCAAACCCTGGGAACGCACCATCAACCTTACCGACGGCCAGAAACTCAAGGTGGCGTTGCAACTGAGCGAGGCCGGGTATCAACGCTGGAAGGACAACACCGCGTTCCTGGCAGCCCTGGAGAACGGCAAGAAATTGACCGATGCCGAAGCGGAGAGGATTCGGGGCATCGCGCAGATGTTCCGGCAGAGCGGGTACAAGGTGGATGTGAAATCCGACGTGAAGGTCGACGTGAAACGTCGCACCATTTTTTGAGACTATGGAACGGTCGCTAAAGCATCGGTGAAATGGCTTCCCGTTCATCAACGGCTAACCAACCACGAAGAGGATACATGAAAAATCCGATGATCAAACTAACCTGGGCCCTGTTGGGGTTGACCATTCTGGCCGTGCCCTCGGTGTTGCTGGCGGACAAGGACACGCTGGGGGTCTCGACGGTCAAGCCGTCGGCAGCGTTGGTGGAGAGTGTAAAGAAGAGCGGCAAGGACGTTGAAATGCGACAGGTACTCGAGTCGCTGGATGGGCAGTTGATTGACGCCATCAACGCCAGCCGGAAGTTTGAGTTGATCTCGCGTAGCGACCTCAAGGAAGTACATGCCGAGCAAGAGTACGCCAATTCGGGCAATGTGGATCCCAACGACAAGGCGGCGGCCAAACAATTCAAGGAGGCAGGCGCGAAGTATCTGCTGGTCACCAGCGTGGATGGGTTCAAGGATTTCAGCGAGAACTCGATCGTCGGTGAGACGGGGCAAAGCGCGATGGTTCGCGTGCTCAGTCTTTCGGCAGTTGCCAAGATTTACAACTCGACCACGGGAAAACTGCTGGAATCGACGAATTTTCAAATCCGCAAGGACCAACGGCTGCTGAGCTTGAAGCGCGGGAACGAAAATGCGGCGTTGAGCGATGAGTTGTTGGTGGGAGTTTCCCGGGCCATGGCGGAGAAAATTGCCAATCGCGTGGCCGATGTGATTTTCCCGGCCAAGGTCATCGCCAAGCGTGACAAGCAGGTTACGATCAACCGTGGCGACGGCACGGGCATCGCCGCGGGACAGGTCTGGGGTGTTTATGCCGTCGGTGAGGAAATGATCGATCCCGACACAAAAGAATCCCTCGGACGGGAAGAAGTCAAAGTCGGCGATGTCAAAGTGACGGCCGTCCAGCCGAAATTCTCCACTGCGGAGATTGTCGGTGAGGACACTGGGATCGCCACAGGCGCCATTTTGAGGATGCCCAAGCCGTAAATGCCACTCAGCGGATGCAACACCGAAAAATGAAAAAGATCATCCATTACGGTTTGTTTTTCACAACGCTGTTCAGCCTCAGTGCCGTGAGCCGGGCGCAGAATCAAGCCAGCTACGAGCAGGCCGCCGAACAATGCGCGAAGAAGGCGGGCAAGACGGCTGAATCCAAAGACGGGATCCTTTTGAAGTTGGAAGAGGGCGCGGCGTGGCGATGTGCGGGCAAGTACGAGCAGAGCAATCAGGCCTTTGATCTTGCCGAGGAGCGCATCAATTTCTATGACGACCAGGCCAAGGTCAAGGTGTCGGATACGGCCAAGAACACCATTCTGGGGCCATCGTCGTTGACCTATGAGGGGCATGCCTCCGACAAGATCCTGATGAACACCTACAAGGCCCTCAATTACATCCAGTTGGGCCAGTACGATAAGGCGCGGGTGGAATTGAACCGGGCGCTGGAGCGCCAGCGGGAGGCGGTCGAGCTGAACGCCGCCCGGCTGGAGAAAGCCAGGGAAAAGGCGCAGAAGCAGGAACATCAGGCCGATACGGACAAGGTGCAGAGCGACGAACAATTCCAGAGCGGAATGAAGAAGGAGTACGGCGACCTGGATGGAATGAAATTCTACGCGGATTATGTGAACCCGTTGACGGTGTACCTGGATGGTTTGTTCTTCATGACCCAGGCCTCGGGCGGTTCGGATTACGAGCGGTCGCATAAGTCTTTTGATCGTGTTCGCGCCATGTCCGGCGGCAACCGGTTTATTGAGGAGGATGTGGATGCGGTTATCCACGCGCAGGCCGGCCAATTCCCGGGGCCGGTGACGTACGTGATCTTTGAAGCCGGTAAATCACCGGCCCGGGAGGAGACACACCTCAACACCCCGGCATATATGGCAGGCGCCCGGGGCATGGGCGGCGTGCAGAATGCGAGCGTTGCCTTCCCGAAGCTGAGGTTCCAAAACCAATCCGTGACGCCGTTTACCGCCAGCGCGAACGGCACGAATGAAACGGCCGCGCTGTTGTCGAGCATGGACAGTGTCGTTGCCCACGAGTTCAAGGATGAATGGCCTTTGGTGATGACGCAGACACTGACGGCCTATTTTGCGCGCGGGGTGGCCGGTAACGCAGCGAAGAAGGGCGGGTTTGGCGGTATCGGTGGCGCGGTGGCCGGTCTGGCCGTCGAGGCCTGGTTGAAATCGGTCAATCATGCCGACTTGCGCTGTTGGAATTCGTTGCCCAAGGAATATTATTTTTGCCGCATCCCCACGCCGGCGGATCGAAAGATCGAACTCGCGACGCCGAATGGCGGGGGGAAGACCACCGTGACTGTCGACGAGGGAACGGTGAATTTGGTTTGGGTAAAGGCCGCTAACGAAGGCACCCCGCTATTGGTATCACAAGGGAGGCTGAAGTAATGAGAAACATTTCATGGTCGAGCTTGGTGGTGGTGGCCGCCGCTGCATTTCTTTCGGCGTGCGCCGGCGTCAATACCGTGGAGCGCCAGGATCCCGCGGGGAATCGCCAGATGGTTCCCGATCGCCGGGTGATTACGGACCAGACTCTCGATCGAATGGTCAGCGTCGTTGGGGTGAATGAAGCCACGATCAGCACCGGGCTCCTGAAGATCCAGGTGGAACTATTGAACCGGAGCACATCCACCCAGAATTTCGCCTACTTGATTGAGTGGTTCGACGCCAACGGCATGATCGTCAACAGCACCAGCTCGAGATGGATGAATCGCCAGATTCTGCCGGGACAAACCGTGGACATCACGGCGATAGCGCCCAACGAGTCCGTGAAGGATTTTCGTATTCAGCTGGCCCGCAAATAGTCACGTTAACCACAAAACAAAAGGAAGCCCCAGATTATGAACACAAAACGAACCTTGGTTCACTGTCTTATCGCGGCCCTTGCCGCCCTGCCGTTGTGCAGTTGCGCTACCACACCGCACGTTGTGGAAGGACCCAACAAAGCCACCTCCATGGGCATCGATACCGAGGATTTTGCCTCCCAGGCAGACCAGATGATTCAATCCTTGTTGAGTTCGGGCATTCTTGACAAGTCTGCCCGCAAGCCCGCGGTTATGGTGGTCGGGCGTATCGTGAACAACACCACGCGCCAGTTGGATACCGATCTGCTGACCAAGAATATCCGCGTGGCCCTCAACAAGAGCGGCAAGGCGACGACCGATGTCACGGGCGGGGCCTTGAGCGACCCGGACTTCACGCTCTCCGGCAAGATCATCGAGAACCGCGTCCGCCAGGGGAACATTCGCCAGTCGACCTACACGTTCCAGTTGTCCCTGTCCGATCAAGCGGGGACGGCGGCGTGGGAAGAGCAGAAAGAGGTTACGAAACAGTCCGAGCGTGCCGGGGCCGGATTCTAGTCCGCCTGTTTACCACGTGACCGCCTCGAAACGGTGCCCATGATGCAAACCATGGGCACCAACGAGCGGCACGTGAGGTTTGTTTCTTAGTTGTCGACCAGGAAGACTGACGTCCGCATCGAAGTGGACCACAGGTAGGTGCCCTAGCCCGCACCCCGCGGTTAGCGGTTCTGCAACTCGTGATGCAGGATGCTGAGCGTGTAAATTGCCGCGGTCTCGGCGCGGAGCACGAGCGGCCCGAGCGAGAGCGGCAGGCAGCCGGCGGATTTTGCCAGGCCCAGCTCGGCGGGAGTGAAGTCGCCTTCGGGACCGATGAGAATCAGGATGGACGACGGCTTCGCGGAGTCGCCAAGGATCTTCTTCAGCGGTTTGGCGTCGGGCTGGAGCGAGGCGATGAGCTTGAGATCGTACTGCGACAAGGCCGCGAGAAAATCGTGCGCCTTGCGCGGGGATTGAATTTCCGGGAGCCAGTTATTGCCGCATTGCTTGCAGGATTCGAGCGCGATTTCCCGCCAGCGCTCCACTTTTTTGGAATCGTCGTCGAGCTTCACGACGGAACGCTCTGACGCCAACGGCACGATCGTAGCCACCCCCAACTCCGTCGCCTTCTGCACGATCAGGTCCATGCTTTTTTTCGGGATTGCCTGTGCCAGCGTGATGCGGCACGGCAACGGCGCGGTGCTGGACTGGTTGAGGAGTTTCAGTTGCGCGGATTGATTGGAGATTTGCGAGATCGAGGCCTGCGCCTCGTGTCCACGACCATCGAACACATTGACGGTGTCACCAGCCTTGAGCCGCAGCACATTCAACGCATGATGCGCCTCTTCCGCGCCAAGCGCGGCTTGCTGGAGATTGGGTAGGTAAAAACGGTGCATGACTAGGCGGCGTTATCTTCTAGCGTGTCATGCCGAGCTTGTCGAGGCATCTCTGATTAGCTAGACTGCGTTTCACCTCGAAGCCCAACGCGTGAAGTTTTCGATGGGGTTCGAATACGTGCCTAGTGATGAGAAGATCCGCCGACAAAGGACCCGGGCCGGACCAATTCGGATTCTTACCGTATAAATGTTCGTTTGAATTCGATGGTGGAACTATTATTACCGTGCCTGAATTTGATGAAGGGCTAAAGTGGGTGGAAGAGCGACTCCATGAAGACGGCTTCCTGTACCCGCCCTTGGGCTATACCTCGAGAGTCAAAACTGATGGTAAGAAGAAAAAGGTCCCGCATACCGAACGTCCAGCGCTTTTTCATCCGTTTCCAACTTCTCACGAATTGAGCTTGGCTCGCCCCCTGAGTATGCATACACGTCGAGATGGAGACGCTGCTTTCGTCATTCATTGGCTTGGTTACATTTTTGAGACGAGATTGCAGTTCTCCGAGTGGTGGCACGATGGCCGCATACGAATCAAACAGTTTCGTGACCCCAGACTCTCTCCTGCTGACACGGTGCGTTTGTTGTCTCACGACTACAGAGTCTGGAGTGGATGGAATGAAGAAGATAGAAAACGATTCATTAACATTCTCTATATGCATTGCAGGGTGCCGTCTTACGAGTGGGATTGGGAGATGTTTACAATGGAGTACATGGTTCTTGATGCCTGCTGGAAGATGGCCGAAAGACTGTACGCTATTAAGAATAGTTCGCACAAAGAGCGGCTTCGGACATTGAGCGAGAGATTCTCGATCCCAATGATTACGGCGCAAGTTGACCCAATCGTTAATCTGCGGAATGATCTTTTTCACGAGACGCTTTGGGACGGAGAACGTCCGTGCGGTTACCCAAGCGAAAGGGGTAGTATTGCGTTTGGTGAGCTCCGACGATTTAACCGTGAGTTGATCGGAGCTTTGTTCGGCGCGTTTTAGTCGATTGCAGCGAACACACGGTCACTTCCCGCCGAAAAACCGCTTGGCTTTTTCGAGGAACGATTTTAACTGCGGATAAGAGTCTTCACTGGCGATCGCGGCAAACTCGTCGAGTTTCTCGCGTTGGGCGCGGGAGAGCCGGGACGGCACTTCGACGAGGACCCGGATGTGCTGGTCGCCGTGACCGCGGCCGTGCACGTTGGGCAGGCCCTTGCCGCGCAGGCGGAAGAGCGTGGCGCCCTGCGTGCCAGGCGGAATTTTCAGGCGGGCGGCGCCGTTGAGCGTCGGGACTTCAATCTCGCCGCCCAGGGCCGCTGTGGGGAAACTGATCGGGACTTCGCAGAGCAGGTCGTCGCCGTGGCGTGAAAAAATGTCGTGCGGCCGGACGTGGACGACGACGTACAGGTCACCGGATTGGCCGCCGCGCACGCCGGCTTCGCCGTGACCCGAACTGCGGAGACGCGAGCCGTCTTCGATGCCGGCGGGTATGCGGACCTTCAATTTCGTGCGGTTCTGCATCCGTCCTTCGCCGCCGCAGCGTTTGCACGGATGGTTGAGAATCTGGCCGGCGCCGTTGCAGCGGGGGCAGGTGGACGCGACGGTGAAAAAGCCGCGTGAGTGGGCCACCTGACCCTGGCCGCGACACGTCGGGCAAGTCTCGGCCTTGGAGCCTTCCGCCGCGCCGCGCCCGTGGCATTCCGTACACGTGTCGAGCTTGGTAAAGGTGATTTCCTTTTCCAGGCCGCGCACCGTATCTTCGAGTTCGATCTCCAAATCGTAACGCAAGTCGTTGCCGCGTTGCCCCCCGCCGCGCGAACCGCGGCCGCCGGCACCGCCAAAGGCTTGTTCGATAAAGTCGTCAAAGATGCCGCCGCCGGCGCCTCCGAAGACATCGCGAAAAATCTCAAACGGATCGTGAAATCCGCCGCCGGCGCGACTGGCGCCCACGCCGGAGCCGGGACCGAAGGCGGCGTGGCCGAAACGATCGTACGCAGCGCGTTTTTGTGGGTCGCTAAGCGCCTCGTACGCTTCCCCGAGTTCCTTGAATTTCTCCTCGGCTTCCTTGTTGCCCGGGTTCTTGTCGGGATGGTACTTCAGCGCGAGCTTGCGGTAGGACTTCTTGAGTTCCTCGTCCGAAGCCTCCCGCCCAACCCCGAGCACCTCGTAGTAATCGCGCTTGGTCATTCGGAGATCTCAGGAGCGCGACCTGCCGGGTCGGGCAAGCCCTTACTGACGACAACACGCGCGGGACGCAGCAGGCGGTCGGCAAGTTTGTAGCCACGCTGAAGTTGCTCAATGACGTGGCCTTCCGCGTGTGCGGCAGAGTCGACCTGGCTAACGGCTTCGTGGAGGTTCGGGTCGAAAGGCTGACCCGTGCCGGCGATAACTTCCTGGAGGCCGAACTCCACGAGCGTCCGGCGAAATTGGTTGTAGACCTGAGTGAGGCCTTCCAGAAGCGAGGAATTCTCGGCGCCGTGGGCCTGCGCGGCTTCAATGGCCCGCTCGAGGTTGTCGAGCGCGGGCAACAGCGCGGCGACAACGCGTTCGGAGGTGAAGCGGGCGAGTTCCTCCTTCTCGCGGGCGACGCGCTTGCGGTAGTTGTCGAGGTCGGCGACGGCACGGAGGTATTTATCCCAGTTTTCGTCGGCCTTCGCCGCTTTGGCCTTCAAGTCTTCCAACTCCTCCACGGAAATGGAATCGGGCTGAACCTCGGCTGGAGTCTCGTCCTCTGTCGCTGGCGTACTTTCGACCGTGTCCATCGGCGGTGCAGGTTTTGCGTGTTTGTCTTTTTTACTCATACGAAACTTCTGGAACTACAATGGGGGAGAGCTACGTTTTTTTCAAGTATTTGACCATCCGCAGGGTATTGCCGGTCTGGTCGTTGGAACTGTACTGCACTTCGTCCATGAAATTACGCATGATCAGGATGCCGTAGCCGCCAGGCTTCATTTCCCGCAAGTGGTCCTCCATCCTGGCGGGACGGTAGTTGGCGAAGTCGAAACACTGGCCGTGGTCGTTAATCTCGATGATCAGGCGACTGCCTTCGACGCGGATGTCGAGGCGAATCTCGGGATCGCGCTGTTGCCAACACCATTCCTTGTCCGGCGAGTAGGCATGACGGACGACGTTGGAGCAGGCTTCGTCAACGGCCATTTCGATCTTGGCGGCTTCGCCTTCATCAAACCCGACCTTGCGGGCGAGGTCGCCGACGATCGCGCGGATATA